>NZ_VTXJ01000025.1:0-81705 GCF_013114525.1 Vibrio sp. T3Y01
ATAATGGTGCCTCGAGGCGGAATCGAACCACCGACACGCGGATTTTCAATCCGCTGCTCTACCGACTGAGCTATCGAGGCAAAAGAATGGTGCCGACTACCGGAGTCGAACTGGTGACCTACTGATTACAAGTCAGTTGCTCTACCTACTGAGCTAAGTCGGCACACTAAATTCTTTATGCTTTTGTCCGTGCTGTTACTCCCTGTTAAAGAGTGTTGACACCAACAAATCAAATTGTGGTGCCCGGAGGCGGAATCGAACCACCGACACGAGGATTTTCAATCCTCTGCTCTACCGACTGAGCTATCCGGGCAACGGAGCGCTATTAAACGGATTTTCTGCATAACCGTCAACACCTTTTTTGAAAATAATTAAAAAAAACGTTCGTTAGTTGTTTTTTTATTCAAAAGTGAGGCTTACGTTTTACCTTGGTTAAAATCTTTCTTGAACTTTGTTACTTTTTCTAGGTATCGGCGCGACTCTTTGTTCGGGTGTTTTTTAGTAAGTGCCCAGTAAGCTTGACTCGGTTGCAGTGAGTTTAAGTCACGCATTGCTCGCTTTCTGTCCTTGCTAAAGGTATTGAGTACACCACCAGTGCCACCGTTGTACGCAGAAATCATGCTGTATTCCAATGTTGTGGGGTGTCGCACATCTTTCAAATAGCGATTTTTAAGGATGTAAAAGTACGCGGTGCCGGCATCAATGTTGTTTTCTGGGTTGAATAAGTACTCAGGAGTAGGCTCCCCAGGTTTGTTTTTTACCAGTTTAAATACATCTCGACCTGCTGTTTTCGGCACAACTTGCATCAAGCCGTATGCATTCGCCCAGCTAACCGCATATGGGTTAAAGCTACTTTCTGTCTTGATGATTGCGTAGATTAAGTCTTCTGGGATGTCATAGCGCTTAGATGCACGTCGAACGATATCGGCATATTGGTAACTACGTTGGCTTGCGTGATCGGCCACCATAGGGATTTCAACGTAATAGGCTTTTTTAAAGTCGACTTCTTTGGTTTTGAGGTTGTTGGCAATCAGGTAGTCAGCAAATTTGTTGGCGCGCCATGTCCATTGGATAGGCTTTTTCTCTTGGTCTACAACTTGGTTATAGAGAAAAGGTTTACCTTCTAATTTGATACTTTTTGAAGAGAATAGGTCGACATGTGCTGGATCATCCGGTGTCAACAGCGTTGTCATAATTGCATTTTTGAGGTGTTTTTTAGGCTCTGTTGAGGAAACTGTTTCTACCGTTATCAGGCCCTCGCTAAAGTTTACTTCTGATCGGCTCAAGTAATTATCTATGTATTTCACATAGTTACTCTTACCTGCCATCTTGATTTCGTTGCTACCCCAGCGCTTTTGGATATTGCCAGAAAAGCTATTGATCAAAGCGTCTAATGCGCCTGTATCTTTTTCAAATTGACCGGGTAACTCCGCTAAGTTATTTACGAATCGGTTGGTTGGCTCGTAATTCACATCATAAATGCTCTCAACGAACTCACGACTGCAACCAGTAAGTAGCATGGCGGTTAGGAAGTAACTGAGCTTTTTCATAGTTCCTCATACAAAAATGACATCGCAGCGCTAACCATGATGTCATTAAAATTTGCTTAAATAAATGTCTTATTCGCTTGGTGGAGTGTAGCCATCAATTACGACATCTTTACCTTCGAAAAGGAAGTTAACCATCTCAGTTTCAAGAAGTTTACGATGTTCAGGATCCATCATATTTAGCTTCTTTTCATTGATAAGCATGGTTTGTTTGCTTTGCCATTGTCCCCAAGCTTCTTTAGAGATGTTGTCAAAGATACGCTTACCTAAGTCACCTGGGTAAAGTTGAAATTCTAAGCCTTCAGCGTCTTTCTGGAGGCGAGCACAAAATACAGTGCGGCTCATAGTGGTTCCTCTTATCGCGTTCGTTGATTCAAACGTCGTCATTCAGTTCAAAGGGTAGGCTTTCAATAAGCTGCTTTACAGGAGCGGCTAGGCCAATTTCTTCTGGTTTTGATAAGTTATACCAGAGACCTTTAGTCCCTTCCATTATCAAATCTGGTTGTTTATCTAATTTTACTAATACTGGTGTGATATCTAAGTGGTAGTGGCTGAAAGTATGCCTAAACGCAATCATGGTCTTGATTGAATCTGTGTTTGTGATTGAACGAAGATCCAATTGGTGTTCGATTTCTGCGTTCTCATTTTGAGGGAAACAGAATAAGCCTCCCCAGATACCTGATTGAGGGCGCTGCTCAAGCCATACTTGGTTATCGTGATACAGGATTACAAACCATGTCTCTTTTACTGGTTTCTCTTTCTTTGGCTTTTTGCCAGGGAAGTCGAGTTGTCTATCGAGTTTTTTAGCTTCACACATGCTTTCAATTGGGCACAGAGTACATTTAGGCTTGCTACGAGTACAAACCATTGCTCCCATATCCATCATAGCTTGATTGTACTTATCGACATCTTGCTTTGGTGTGTGTGCCTCTGCGTGTTCCCAGAGTTGGTTTTCAACCTTCTTTTGTCCAGGCCAACCCTCGACAGCAAAGCTTCTTGCAAGCGTTCGCTTCACGTTACCATCAAGGATCGCATGAGGGAGCTTGTAAACAGAGGACAGAACAGCTGCCGCTGTTGAGCGACCAATGCCTGGAAGCGCATTCATTTCTTCGAGAGAAAGTGGAAACTCCCCACCATATTGCTCTGCGACGATCTTGGCAGCTTTGTGTAGGTTACGAGCTCGTGCGTAGTAACCAAGCCCTGTCCATAGATGGAGCACTTCATCTTGCTCGGCGTTTGCTAGATCGATAACTGTTGGAAAACGTTCCAGGAAGCGTTGGTAGTATGGAATCACCGTGGTGACCTGAGTCTGCTGAAGCATTATTTCAGATAGCCAAACGGTGTAGGCGGTTTTGTTTTGTTGCCAAGGTAATTCTTTACGCCCGTAGGCGTCATACCACTTTAATATGGCGGTTGCGAAAGGAGTCACGACATGCTCTATGCTTTGCTATTATTAGAAGCGAAATTGCACCACACTTAACGTTGGATGTAAAACAGACAAATTGTGTGGGAATTTATCCACGGAAAGACTTGCACCGAAGGCAATTCTTTGGATAATCCCCGCTTTGATTAATCAATGTGCAGGCAAAAATCAATGAGTGAAGTGACCACTAACGAATATACTGAAGACGGCAAACTGGTTCGTAAGATCCGTAGTTTTGTTCGCCGCGAAGGCCGCTTAACAAAAGGCCAAGAGAACGCGATGAATGAATGTTGGCCAACAATGGGTATCGACTACAACCCAGAGCTTCTTAACTGGAAAGAAGTATTTGGCAACGATAACCCAGTTGTACTAGAGATTGGCTTCGGTATGGGTGCATCACTGGTTGAAATGGCAAAGAACGCACCTGAGAAGAACTTCTTAGGTATTGAAGTTCACAGCCCAGGTGTTGGTGCTTGTTTGGGTACTGCGCGCGATGCTGGCGTAACTAACCTACGTGTAATGTGTCACGATGCTGTTGAAGTATTTGAACACATGATTCCAGATAGCAGCCTGCATACACTGCAACTGTTTTTCCCTGACCCATGGCACAAAGCTCGTCACCACAAGCGTCGTATCGTTAAAGCTGAATTCGCTGAAATGGTTCGTGCTAAGCTACACCTTGAAACTGGTATTTTCCACATGGCAACTGACTGGGAAAACTACGCAGAGCACATGATTGAAGTAATGAACGTTGCTCCAGGTTTTGAGAATATCGCTGAAGATGGTGATTACATTCCTCGCCCGGATGAGCGTCCACTGACTAAATTTGAAGCTCGTGGCCACCGTTTAGGTCACGGCGTTTGGGATATTAAGTACAAGCGTACTCAGTAATTCTGAACATCAACAAATATAAGGTGAGATTTGATTAGGATCTTAACCTTACACTTTGTGGGATTGATAAAAGCCAACATTATTGTAGTGTTGGCTTTTTTGTCCTTAGGCTTTTATTTCAGTAAAGGCTTAACGACAGAAAGTAGTATCAATCACAGTAAGTAAGTGAGCAGAAATAGCGTAGGAAAAAGGCTTGAGAACAAGGCCGCATTTTTCGATAAGTAGTTACTCTACAATCAAAAATTCTCACGCAGTTATCGAGCGCTTTAACAAGCTAGAGTGAGCCGTTATTTACTACGATTGGTATATGTTACATCCCTACAAAAATAACAATATAGAAGTAAGCACACATGAAACCAACTCAAGCTATTTTGGCCGAGATCTTAGAAGAAGTTCGCCCTTTAATTGGTCAGGGAAAGGTCGCTGATTATATTCCTGCATTAGCGCGTGTATCGAACCAGAAACTGGCGATTGCGGTGTACACCAATGAAGGAGAAGTGATTCAAGCTGGTGATGCAGAGGAAGCCTTCTCTGTACAATCTATCTCTAAGGCTTTGAGTTTGACGTTAGCAATGGTGCTCTATAAGCCGGAAGAGATTTGGCAGCGTGTAGGTAAAGAGCCTTCAGGGCAAGCCTTTAACTCGATGATTCAGCTTGAGATGGAACATGGGATTCCTCGTAACCCGTTCATCAATGCTGGTGCAATTGTTGTTGCAGACCTACTACAAAGCCGCTTGTCAGCGCCAAGACAGCGTTTATTAGAGTTTGTGCGTCAGTTATCGGGCGATACGCATATCGTGTACGACAAGGTTGTAGCTGCTTCAGAAATGATGCACAGCGACCGCAACGCGGCTATCGCGTACTTGATGCGCTCGTTTGGTAATTTCGAGAACGATGTTATCCCTGTACTCAATAATTACTTCCATGCTTGTGCACTTAAGATGACTTGTGTGGATTTGGCGAAAACCTTTAGCTATTTAGCGAACAAAGGTGTATCAGTTCAGACTAAGAAAGAGATCATCACGCCGGTACAGACTAAGCAGTTGAATGCTTTGCTTGCGACTTGTGGTTTGTACGATGGAGCCGGTGAGTTTGCTTATCGCGTTGGTATGCCGGGTAAATCGGGAGTAGGTGGCGGTATTATCGCTATCGTACCGGGTGAGATGACGATTGCAGTGTGGTCTCCAGAGCTGGATCCTTCTGGTAACTCACTGGCTGGCACTAAGGCTCTCGAGCTGCTTTCAGAACGTATTGGTCGTTCTATTTTCTAAGAGAAAGATACGAGATTCGAGCACGGACGTTGTCCTATAGAACGCTTCGCTCCGAGACAGGGCTATAAAACAAAAAGGGTTGACCCTAAAGCCAACCCTTACGCAATGCTTCTCGAATCTCGAACTATTCGTCTTCTTCAGCCATGAAGGCTTCTAGCAAATCGTTGAGGAACAGCTTTCCTTTTTCTGTGATCTGCCAATGAGTGTCGGTTTCGCTCAAGTAACCTAGCTCTTTTGCCCACTCAATTGTTGGCTGAACAGCGTCAAAACCAAGCCCTGTCGTATCAATGAAATCTTGCTTAGGGCATGCTTCCATCAGCCTGAAACGGTTCATGAAAAACTCGAAAGGGCGATCTTCGTTTGCTACTTCAAATTCATCCGAAATATAAGGCTTCACCATATTCTGGTAAGCCGCCAAATAGCCTCTAGGGTGTTTAACCTTAGTCGTTCGAATGATTCGTCCATCAGCAAAACTCAGCTTGCCATGAGAGCCGCAGCCAATACCCAAGTAGTCACCGAAACGCCAGTAGTTGAGGTTGTGTTGACACTGGTAGCCCGGCTTGCTGTAGCCTGATATTTCGTACTGCACATACCCTGCATCAGCGAGCTTTTTGTGGCCCAATTCGAAGATGTCCCAGAGATCATCGTCATCAGGTAGGGTGGGCGTTTTGTAATAGAACATGGTGTTAGGTTCTATTGTTAGCTGGTACCAAGATAAATGCGGGGGATCTAACTCGATCGCTTTATCTAGATCCGCCAACGCTTGCTCGATGCTTTGATCCGGTAAGCCATGCATAAGATCGAGGTTAAAGCTGTTTAGACCGATTTTATGTGCAAGGTGAGCTGCGTTGACTGCTTCATCTTGACCATGGATACGCCCAAGCCTTTCTAGCTTCTCTTGCTCAAAGCTTTGTACACCAACCGAGATACGGGTAATCCCCGCTTTTTGGTAACCAGCAAAACGCTCCGCTTCAATGGTGCCGGGGTTGGCTTCCATGGTAATTTCAATTTCAGGTTTGAATGGGATGCGTTGCTCAATGCCTTGAAGCAGTCGACCGATACCTTCTGGAGAGAACAGGCTTGGAGTACCACCACCAATAAAGATCGAATGCAGCGGACGAGGCATGCCATTTAGCTGATATTTTTCGATATCAGTATCAAGATCTTCTAGCAGTGCATCGATGTACTCTTTTTCTGGGATCTCGGTTTTCAACGCGTGTGAGTTGAAATCACAATACGGACACTTTTGTACACACCACGGGATGTGTACATAAAGGCTAAGAGCTGGTGGAACGAGTGCTGCATTGTGCATTACTGATCTTGCTCTTTGAGTGCTTTGAATAGTGACGCAAGGGCTTTACCACGGTGTGATAGTTGCTTTTTGCGTGAAGGGTCAAGCTCGGCAGATGCACAGTTCTCTTCTGGAACAAAGAATACAGGATCGTAGCCAAAGCCATTTTCGCCGTGTTCTTCAGTCAGAATTTGTCCTTCCCACTTACCATGACATACCAATGGTGTTGGATCATTTTCGTGACGCATTAGCACCAATACACAGTGGAAACGAGCAGTACGCTTTGCTACCTCAACACCTTGCATGGCATCAAGCAGCTTTTCGATGTTCTGCTTATCGGTAGCACCTTCACCTGAGTAACGTGCAGAGTAGATACCTGGCGCGCCCTTAAGGAAGTCAACCTCTAAACCGGAGTCGTCAGCAATGGCTGGCAGCCCTGTCTCTTTGGCAGCATGGCGAGCTTTGATGATGGCATTTTCAATGAAAGTTGTTCCTGTCTCAGCGACTTCTGAAACGTTAAACTCACTTTGTGCGACAACGTCAAAACCAAACTCAGACAGAATACCTGCCATCTCGCGAACTTTACCTTGGTTGCCTGTGGCTAAAACAATCTTACTCATGGGGATGTTGCTCTAATAAGTTGGTGAACAGAAAAGTGAAGGCTGAACCTACTCTTCTATATAGAATTTTTGTGTGAATCGCAGTGGGCCTGTGCCTTTCAAACCTGCGTTAACATCAATATCAAAAGTGATGTTTTCTTCGTGTGTTACAGGGAACTCAGCTAGGTAATAAATCGCATCACCTTCCTTTATCTCGCGGAAGTTAAGTGTGCGAGTATTGCCCACAAGGTTCTTGGCTGTTCCCGTGACTTTAGCGGTTGTTGCTGGTTTGCCAAGGGAAGCTTTGTCTAGCACGCTGATGTTCAGAATCGCTGAGTAGCCATTTCGCTTAAGTTTATATTGCTTAGCGACTTGAGCCGTTAAAAATGTTGAGTTAAAAGCTGAGTAGTGAACCTCGACATCCTTAATGTTTTTAAATTGTCCTGCTGAGCTTGGTAGGGCAACAAGAGCTGTAAGTAGTGCTGTAATCCATAGACGCATAATGACTCCAATAAATAGCAAAAAGCCATCATAGGATGGCTTTGACTTCAGTGGGGATTTGGCTTGGCGAGCATATTCGAACTTGCTTATGCCGACCGAGCTCTCCCTTTTCTATCTTAATTTGCCCTTTAGCGACCTTAAACTGTTTCGCTAGGTATTTCGCTAAGTGGACATTGGCTTTGCCATCTACCGGGGGAGCGGTGATGGCAATTTTGAGTTCCTCACCATGCAAGCCAACAATTTTGTCTCGGCTTGCTTTGGGTTGGATATAGAGTCTAAGAAGAATATCGTCTCCCTCGACCCAAACCGCTTTTGGCATCGTCAAAGTACCTGATGTTCGTACTTGAATTATAGCTGATACCAAATAGGACCAATCATGTCACCCATTAGGAAGTTCGCAAACTGAAGAACAATGAACAGAACCAGAACGCTTAAGTCGAAGCCACCCATATCCGGTAGGATACGGCGGATAGGCATTAGCATTGGCTCAGTCAGTTGATGGAACACATACTCGATTGGGCTGCGACCTTGACTAACCCAGCTTAGGATTGCACGGATTAGTAGTACCCAGAAAATCAAACCACCCGCCGCTTTAATCAGAGATAGTCCGCCAAAGATTAGGAAGCTGATGTCGAACACAGCCGCGCCGCCAGAGATAATTAAGTTGAGAGCGACGAACTTGAGTACACATAGCACATAAGCGAAAACAACCGTTGCCAGATCTAGGCTGCCGATTGATGGAATAACTCGGCGTAGTGGAGCTACCACTGGTTGTGTCGCTTTTACGATGAATTGTGAGAACGGATTGTAGAAATCTGCACGTGATGCTTGTAGCCAGATACGCAAGATCACAACCATGATGTAAAGATCAAAAACGGTCGAGATCAGAAAGCTCATCGAGTTCATATTGTTTCCTTTTTCGGATTTACTTGCCGCTTAGATATCACATGAGCGACGCAAGGCTTTTGTACCTTGATTGGTACTAAAACAGTTTTTCCATCTCTTCAGCTCGAGCAACTGCCGCTTGCATGGCTTTGGCTACGATGTCTGATAGTTGATGTTCATTAAACGTGCGCAGTGCTTCGGCGGTAGTACCACCTTTTGAAGTCACTTGCTCACGTAGTGTAGATAATTCTGTATCTGGATTCGCGACCACCATCTCTGCCGCGCCTAATGCCGATTGCTGCACTAGCTTGCGGGCCGTCTCTTGGTCGAAACCTTGATTGACTGCTTCCGCTTGCATCGCTTCCATAAACAGGAAGAAGTAAGCCGGAGCGCTGCCTGCCGCTGCAATAATGTTGTTGATACCAGATTCTTGTTCTACCCAGCTCACTTCACCTACAGCTTGCATTAGCTGTGATGCGAAATCTTTATCTGCTTGGCTAACGGTTGAATCAGCATAAAGCCCACTCATGCCTTTACCAAGCAATGATGGCGTGTTTGGCATTACACGAACCAGGTTCAGTTGGCAGTCTAACATCTCATTGAGTCGATTCGCATTAATACCTGCGGCAATTGAGATTACCAGTTTGTTGCTAAAGTCGATGCTTTGTAAGGGTTTACATACATCGGCCATCATTTGTGGTTTCACCGATAATACAACAACGTCTGCTTGCTTAGCTGCGGCAATATTATCGCTGGTGGTATTGATGCCGTATTCTTGCTCTAACGGCACTCTTCTCGTGTCAGAAGGCGCTGTCGCTGTAATCTTATGCGCTGGGTAACCACTCGCTACTAAGCCCGCTACAATTGAGCGCACCATGTTTCCCGCCCCGATAAAGGCGATGTTCTTATGTTCCATATATCAAATCCTGAGCGTATCGCTGCGCGGCAAAAGCGGAGCGGTATCAATACTTATACTTTTTTAGGTTGTTAGGTGTCGCTATTTCGCGTAATCACGAGCACCAAAAATCGCGGTTCCAATGCGAACCATGGTGCTGCCAGCCTCGACTGCTGCGTCCATATCACCACTCATGCCCATCGAAAGGGTATCAATATCAGGATATTTTGCAGCTAGCTTATCTTTTAGCTCTGCCAGTTGAGAGAAAGCGTTAAGCTGTGATTGATAGTCAGAGACGTTTGCAGGAATCGACATCAACCCTCTTAAAGTGAGGTTGGGCAGTGAGGAAATCAACTCTGCCAGTGCAAAAACTGACTCTTCAGATGTGCCAGACTTGGACGCTTCACCACTGGTGTTTACTTGAATTAACACTTGCAAAGGTGGAAGCTCGCTTGGACGTTGGTCATTCAGTCTCTGAGCGATCTTATCGCGATCGATGGAGTGTACCCATGCGAAGCTTTCTGCAATAGGGCGAGTTTTATTTGACTGGATTGGACCAATAAAGTGCCATTCCAAATTTAGGTTAGAATGTTGTTCTGAAAAGTGTTTTACTTTATCGACACCTTCTTGAACATAGTTTTCACCAAAGGCAATTTGGCCTCCGAGTGCGGCTTCTAGAATCGCATCAATAGGTTTAGTTTTGCTGACGGCTAAAAGTTGCACGGACTCTGGAGCTCGTCCGCACTTTTGCTCAGCACTACGAATCTGTGAGGTGATTTGTTCGATATTTTGTTGAATACTACTCATAGCTGACTTTACTTAAGGGAAAATAAATGGATATCACTGAGTTACTAGATTTTAGTGTAAAGCATAACGCGTCAGATCTACATCTTTCTGCGGGTGTATCTCCAATGGTACGTATAGATGGTGAAGTAAGGAAGCTTGGAATACCAGCTTTGAGTCATGCTGATGTGCACCGTTTGGTTTTTGAGATCATGAGCGACTCGCAGCGCGGTGAATTTGAGGAAAAACTGGAAGTCGACTTCTCTTTTGAATTACCCAATGTCGGTCGTTTCCGTGTTAACGCTTTTAACCAAGCCCGTGGCTGCTCAGCTGTCTTTCGAACTATCCCTGTCGAGATTCCGACGTTAGAACAGTTAGGCGCTCCTGATATCTTTGAAAAGATTGCTAATTTCGAAAAGGGTCTAGTGTTAGTTACAGGCCCAACTGGTTCTGGTAAATCGACTACTCTTGCGGCGATGGTGGATTACGTTAACCGTAACCATAATAAGCATATTCTCACCATAGAAGACCCGATTGAATTTGTTCACACCAACAATAAGTGCCTAGTGAACCAGCGTGAGGTTCATCGTGATACTCATAGCTTTAAAGCGGCGCTGCGCAGTGCGTTACGTGAAGACCCTGACGTTATCCTTGTTGGTGAGCTTCGTGACCAAGAGACGATCAGCTTAGCACTAACGGCTGCAGAAACTGGTCACTTGGTTTTTGGTACGTTGCATACCAGTTCAGCGGCAAAAACGATTGACCGTATCATTGATGTTTTCCCTGGTAGCGATAAAGACATGGTTCGCTCAATGTTGTCTGAATCATTACGCTCGGTGATTGCCCAGAAGTTGCTAAAACGTGTTGGTGGTGGTCGTGTGGCTTGTCATGAAATCATGATGGCGACACCAGCGATCAGAAACTTGATTCGTGAAGATAAAGTCGCTCAGATGTATTCGATCATTCAAACAGGCGCAGCACATGGAATGCAAACCATGGAGCAAAATGCGAAGCAGCTGATGGCTCAAGGCTTAGTTGACTCGGAAGAGGTCGAGAAAAAGATCGAAATTGAAACCTCAATGTTTTAATCAAGGTGTACATAATGGAATTGAATCAAATCCTTGAGGGAATGCTTTCTCAAAAAGCGTCCGATCTTTATATCACCGTTGATGCGCCTGTTTTGTTCCGTGTCGATGGTGAGCTGCGACCGCAAGGCGAGAAGCTGAATTCGGCGCAGGTCGCTCAGCTACTTGATGCGATGATGGATCAAGAACGACGTGATGAATATCAGCAAACGCGTGAGGCTAACTTTGCCATTGTACGTGATTTTGGTCGCTTTCGTGTTAGTGCGTTCTTTCAGCGAGAGCTGCCTGGAGCAGTGATTCGACGCATCGAGACGAACATCCCAACCTTTGAGCAATTAAAGCTTCCTGATGTATTACAAGACCTCTCAATTGCCAAGCGTGGGCTTGTGCTGGTGGTTGGGGCTACGGGTTCTGGTAAATCGACCTCGATGGCGGCGATGACAGGCTACCGCAATACCAATCGTTCTGGGCATATATTGACGGTTGAAGACCCGATTGAATTCGTCCACGAACATAAGAAATGCATAGTCACTCAGCGTGAAGTAGGGCTCGACACCGAGAGCTATGAAGTCGCCCTTAAAAACTCGTTGCGCCAAGCGCCAGATATGATTTTGATTGGCGAAATCCGTAGCCGCGAAACCATGGAATATGCGATGACCTTTGCTGAGACGGGTCACTTGTGTATGGCAACTTTGCACGCGAATAATGCCAACCAAGCGTTAGAGCGTATTCTTCATTTGGTGCCTAAAGAGCAGAAAGAACAGTTCCTGTTTGATCTGTCGATGAATCTGCGTGGTGTGATTGCTCAGCAGTTAATTCGAGATAAGAATGGCAGCGGGCGTCATGGTGTATTTGAGATTCTACTCAACAGCCCACGAGTGTCTGACTTGATTCGTCGTGGTGAATTGCACGAGCTAAAAGCAACAATGGCAAAATCAAAAGAAGTTGGCATGCAGACTTTTGACCAAGCTTTGTTTGATTTAGTTGTAGCGGGAAAGATTAGCGAAGAAGATGCGTTTCATAGTGCCGATTCGGCTAATGACTTACGTTTGATGCTAAAAACCAGACGAGGTGATGATGACTATGGAACTGGAGCATTATCTGGCGTGAAAATTGATATGGGTTAGATTGAAAAATAAAAAGCCAGAGCTCTTTTGACGGAGAGATCTGGCTTACCATTGTTGTTCT
This sequence comes from Vibrio sp. T3Y01, assembly GCF_013114525.1. Classification (NCBI taxonomy): domain Bacteria; kingdom Pseudomonadati; phylum Pseudomonadota; class Gammaproteobacteria; order Vibrionales; family Vibrionaceae; genus Vibrio; species Vibrio sp. T3Y01. The sequence goes on from NZ_VTXJ01000025.1 coordinate 12,360, forward strand.
AGTTGCTGTTCAACGAGCCATGACTTCTTCGACTGTCGTCGTAGTACATATTGCCACTATTGAATCCTGAATTGGTTTTGCCATCATTCATGTAACTAGCGCTACTAGACCCTGTTGAGCTGCACGCAGAAATGGTTAGAGCGGCGAAGATTGCTAGAAAAATTTTCATGTGAACTCCCACTTACCTATTGATGAATTGCATCGTCTTTACGGCGAGAAATTCGTGCGGGATCACAAATCGGGTTGCTTTTTGCTCACTTAATTTTCGTTAAGAATATTGTGCTTCAAACCAGCTTTCGAGAATGACAACTGCGGACTGGTTATCAACATTTCCTTTACTTAATGCTTTGTAGCCACCCATGTCAAAGAGGTCGGCTCTTGCTTCTGCGGTCGATAATCTTTCGTCATGCAGCTCAACATCAACACCAAAACGACCTTTTAAGCGGTTAGCAAATTTCTTTGCTCTTGGTGTGATGGTCTCTAGATCACGACCGTGAAGATCGGTAGGTAGCCCGACGACGATAAGATTTGGTTGCCACTCTTTAATCTGTTTTTCGATATCGTCCCAGTTCGGGATACCGTCTTTAGCTTTAAACGCTTTTAAAGGGCTCGCTGTGCCAGTGATTTCTTGTCCAATCGCGCTGCCGATACTTTTTGTACCGTAATCAAATGCCATAATTGTTCGTGACATGGGGTTTCCAAATTTATCTGTGTTTGAGAGTGTCTGTTTATTTTATTTAGCTGATTTGAGCTAGGCGTGACCAGCGTCTGCTGAAAGCTGAGCGGCATTAATACCTAACATTTGTACCGCAACTTTCCAGCGATCTGAAATTGGCGTATCGAAGATGACTTTAGGGTCGGCCTCAACGGTTAACCATGAGTTCTCGGTCAGTTCGGTTTCCAGTTGTCCCGGTTCCCATCCTGCATACCCAAGTGCGACTAAATAATTCATCGGCTCATCTTCTGTGCCCAACACCATCAAGATATCTTTTGAGGTTGTTACTGAGATTTGGTCAGTCATGTTGATGCTGGATTGATAGCTGCCTTTAGGTTTGTGCAAAATAAACCCGCGGTCTTCTGCTACAGGTCCACCATTTAATACCGGCTTATCAAGGCTGGCTTGATTCGCTTTTGGTTGTTCAGACTCAACCTCAACTTGTTTGAGCATACTACCGACAGTGACATCGATGGGAGCGTTAATCATTAACCCCATCGCACCTTCCTCGTTGTGTTCACAGAGGTAGATTACCGAGTTTTGAAAATACGGATCTTTCATCCCGGGCATAGCGACCAAAAAGTGGTTCGTTAGGTTCATAGAGCCTCCTGCCAGTGTGTTCCCAATAAAGGAAAAGAGCGGCGTAAAGCCGCTCATTCTATCCCTAAGACGTATGTGTGAAGCGCTAGGGCTTTCTTTTAGCTTAGGTTATTTTGCGTTAACGCGACGCTCAATTGCATCCATTAACTTGCCCGTTACCGAGATATCGAAAGCGGCTTCGATTTCGCGGATACATGTAGGGCTCGTTACGTTGATTTCAGTTAGCTTATCACCGATGACGTCTAGGCCAACGAAGATTAGACCTTTTTCTTTTAGTGCAGGAGCAACCGCTCTTGCGATCGCCCAATCTGTGTCACTTAGAGGACGTGCTTCACCAGTACCGCCAGCTGCAAGGTTACCTCGAGTTTCGCCTTTAGCAGGGATTCGAGCTAGGCAGTAAGGCATTGGCTCACCGTCAACTACAAGAATACGCTTATCACCGTTGCTGATGTCAGGAACGAAAGTCTGTGCCATCGCGTAGTTTTGACCGTGGTTAGTCAGTGTTTCTATGATCACTGATACGTTTGGATCGCCTTCTTTCACACGGAAGATCGATGCACCACCCATACCATCAAGTGGTTTAAGGATTACGTCGCCATGCTTCTCGCGGAATTCTTTGATTTTCTCCGCTTTGCGAGTCACGATGGTGGTTGGTGTTAGTGCAGGGAACCATGCTGTGAACAGCTTCTCGTTACAGTCACGTAGGCTTTGTGGTTTGTTTACGATCAGTGCGCCATTCTCTTCAGCACGCTCAAGAATGTAGGTTGCGTAGATGTACTCAGTATCAAACGGAGGATCTTTACGCATCAGTACAGCATCTAAATCAGATAGCGCGATAGTCTGTTCTGACTTGAATTCATACCAACCATTTGGATCTTCTTTGAGCTCAACGACCTTAGTGTCTGCAATCGCTACGCCTTGATCTAAGTGTAGATCATTCATTTCCATGTAATGGATTTCGTAACCACGACGCTGAGCTTCAAGCATCATGGCAAAGCTAGAGTCTTTTTTGATGTTAATGGATGAAATTGGATCCATTACGATGCCAAGTTTGATCATTTTTTTCTCCTAGCCTAGATCGCCAAAACGGACTTGTAAGGCAGTAATTGCGGTTAGAGCTGCTGTTTCGGTACGAAGTACACGTGGGCCGAGTAGCGTCTCTTCAAATTTGTATTGTTCTGTCATGCCGATTTCTTCAGCCGACAAGCCACCTTCAGGGCCGATCAATAGGCGTACCTTACTGATAGGTTCTGGAAGGGTATTAATTGAGTATTTTGCACGAGGATGTAAGTTCAGCTTTAATGCTTCACTCGGTTCGCTACACCATTCTTCAAGTTGCATGATAGGGCGAATCACTGGAACTGTATTTCGACCGCACTGCTCACACGCTGCGATCGCAATTTTCTGCCACTGAGCGAGTTTTTTCTCGAAGCGTTTAGCATCTAGTTTAACGCCGCAGCGTTCTGAAATCAGAGGAGTAATGGTATTCACACCAAGCTCTACTGATTTTTGGATTGTGAACTCCATTTTGTCACCACGTGAGATCACTTGCCCCAAATGTAAGTCTAATGGAGATTCACTGCTGCGCTCGATTCGCTCAGTAACATTAACCGTCACATTCTTCTTTGATACTTCAGCAATTGTCGCTGGAAATTCAGCACCACTGCCATCAAAAAGAAGCACTTCTTGACCTTCTTTCATACGAAGGACACGACCAACATGACCCGCGGCATCTTCGCCTAAAGCGAGTGAACCTAACTGATGAATGCGTTCTGGGTGATGGATACGAGGGATTCTCATGCTGGTAAACCTATAAATATGATCATTTGGGTATTTTGTCTCTGCCTAACATGGATGCTTTTAGTTGAAAAAACAAGGGTAGAGCAAGAGTTTCAGGGGCAATTCTGAAACTCTTGTTTGAGACGGCTAGGAATGTGGGTTACGCGAGTGGCGTTATTTACAAGCTGGATAAACAAATGGGTTGTGATTCCCTTGGATGGCATAGATACGCTCATCACGAGTACATTCCCACTCATCGACAGGGAACTGCTTGTTCCACGCCATCATCAGATTGGTTTGCTGTTTAGATAGCTTGAAACCATACTCTTGGCTCATGTAAAGATAAGTTCGAGCGATAGATCCTTTTGCTCTGTCTGGCGGCATCACCTTACGTTGCTTGAAGTTGACCTGCATTTCACACTGACCATAGCTTACTCCATCCATCCCATTCCACTGACTGAAATTGTAGTTGGAGCGATCCCCGTTAACCTCACCAATCGCCGGCGTTAAGTTGTGAAGGTCGGCTTCCATGGATTTGAATATTTTGTCATTGCGGGTGCAGTTCTTGCGTCCACCGTCTTGCCAGCATTGTCGCTGGTGGCCAAATTGCCAAGCGGGAACCACGTGTTCCCACTCAATTCGACTGGCCCGCTTTTGTTGCTTTCGCACTTGATAACCACAGCCTGCAAGATCTGGAATGCCTTTCTTTTTGTCTTTCCAAGTAATGTCACAGCCACAATAGAATGAAGTCGGGTGATCAAGGTAAATCTTCACGGCTTCTTTTTTTGCTTTGGAGAATGAGCTTGGTGGAGCGGCGAAAACGCTTTGGGTTACCAGTAGGCCAAATACTATCGATAAGTAAAAAGACACCGATAGGCCAAATGCTTTTGGAGTGGTTTTATACATAGAAAAAGACTGATAAAAGTATGATAAACATCAGTCTAGCACCCAAAGGATGGATTTCTCCATTACATTTCTATCATGAATTCCATTGAGTGCAGTTTTCTAAATTGGCGAGGGGCGCGATAAAATAAAGCTGGCGCCGAGTCGGGGAGTTAGCTGAGTTGCGTGCCTGTAAAGGCTAAGGTTTGATTACACTGCTGGCAGCGGTAGCTTGACTGGTTACGTAACACCTTGTTGTGACGTCTGATAGAAAGTGGATAAACCGTGCAGGCACAGCGATACTCAAAGGTCTTCCCTTGCACTGAGGATATCTCAAAGCTATGGGTCGTTTTAGCTGGCACGTTGAATACCTTTTCCATCACGTATTTCCATTCATTCCCGTGAGGTCTCACTCGTCCAAAGACTTGATGTGTGATCAGATGTGCCAGTTCATGAGGCACCACCTCGTTAATGAAGGCATCCTCATTCTCGGCGAAGAGTACATGGTTAAGCTTAATTTCATTGAGCTGAAGGTAGGCCTTTCCTGCCGCTTTACCTCTTAACTTGTAAGTCATGGTCGGGCATGGGAATTCACGAGAAAAATGTTGATTAGCGATAGCTAGGCACTCGGCCAATTTCTTATTTGCTCGATGTTGTTGCGGGGTGTAAGACAAACGTTGTTAACTCCAAAAAAGGCCTCAGCGTTTAAGCTAAGGCCTCATCATAACATTGCTCGTTATTCTGGCGATAATTTATAGGTGGTGATTCTTCTTGATGATTTCGTGGTAGGCATGCCATGTACCATAACCAAGTAGCGGCATGGTGACGATCATACCAATGCCGTAGGTTGCAAAGCCCACCAGAATACCGGCACAAATAATACTTGCCCACACCACCATTGCAGGGATGTTGGATTTCACGGCATTGAAGCTGGTGAAGATTGCGCTCATCACATCCACGCGTCTCTCCATCATCAATGGAATAGAAAATGCCGAGATGCTGAAGATTAGGCTGGCGATAACAAATCCAATCACAGAACCCGTGATCAAGAAGGGCGCAAACTCTGCTAATGGTGCGCCTTGTACTGATGGATACAAAGCGTGCAATAGAGCGGCGATACGCATCCAGAATATCATCGCGACCATTAATACAATCGCAAAGGCCCACTGGTGAGTCGAGTTGCGAGTAATGGCTTTCATTGAATGGAATAGGCTGGCGTTGTGCCCTTTTTCTCTTTCCCAGGCTGCGTCATACAAGCCCAGAGCAAGAAAAGGTCCTATCAGCATGTACACAATCAAGCTTGGCATCACCACCAAGTGTGTTCCTTGCCATTGGACAAGTTGAACAATGGCGATTGCCGCTCCCATAAAGCATAAACCGTAAAATGCGCTGATTAATGGCATTCTTACTAAGTCATGCAGAGCAAGCGACAACCAATGAAAGGGTGCGGAAATACTGATTTGGTTGCAAGGAATGGTGCGAGCGTAATCCTTATCGCTGACCTTGTGTTTTTTATCGTTCAGTTCGGATGGGTGCGCGGTACGAGGCATAGATCCCCCTAGTTAAATAACGTCCTAGTTATAATTCCATAAGACTCATCGGTGTGGCTTGTGTGAGAGTTATGGTGTTGAGCTAAATTGCTCTTTGTCATCCCAGTTTTTGTTCTAGCGTGCATTTAACGAGCGTTATCAGACTGAATTAATTTAAGTTAAATGTGAGCTTGATCGCCTAGGAGTTACCTTAACTATTGTCAGTAGTGTTAGAAAACACAAATTATCAGCGGCTTTTTATACTTAGTGGTTATCGGTAAAGAAGGGCGTTAGAGAAAGAAGTAGCCAGTGAAGGTTCGGTAAGTACATAAAAATAAAGCCCTTACTAAGCAGTAAGGGCTTTAAAGAAACAAATCGCAGTGGCTAAATTATTTTAGGCCAGCGAAGTCAGCAAGGATTGCTGCTTTGTCAGTCGCTTCCCAAGGGAACTCTTCACGACCGAAGTGACCATATGCTGCAGTCTGCTTGTAGATAGGCTGAAGAAGGTTCAGCATCTCTTGAAGACCGTATGGACGTAGGTCGAAGTTTTGACGAACTGCTTCAATGATGATTTCGTGCGCTACTTTCTCAGTACCGAACGTTTCAACCATGATTGATGTTGGATCAGCAACACCGATAGCGTAAGACAGTTGAATCTCACAACGGTCAGCCATACCAGCTGCAACGATGTTTTTCGCAACGTAACGTGCTGCGTAAGCTGCAGAACGGTCAACCTTTGATGGATCTTTACCAGAGAATGCACCGCCACCGTGACGAGCTGCGCCGCCGTAGGTATCAACGATGATCTTACGACCAGTTAGACCACAGTCACCCATTGGGCCACCGATTACGAAACGGCCTGTTGGGTTGATGAAGAAGTTAGTGTCTTTGTTGATCCACTCTGAAGGAAGTACTGGCTTGATGATCTCTTCCATTACCGCTTCACGTAGGTCAGGTGTTGTTACCGAATCACAGTGTTGAGTAGAAAGAACAACAGCATCGATACCAACGATCTTACCTTGGTCGTACTGGAAAGTAACTTGAGATTTCGCATCTGGGCGAAGGAAGTCTAGCTTGCCGCTCTTACGTACTTCAGCTTGCTTTTTAACAAGAAGGTGAGAGTAAGTGATTGGAGCTGGCATTAGGATTTCAGTTTCGTTAGTCGCGTAACCAAACATGATGCCTTGGTCGCCTGCGCCTTGCTCTTTCGGGTCTGCTTTATCAACACCTTGGTTGATGTCTGGAGACTGCTTACCAATTGTGTTTAGAACGGCACAAGAGTCAGCGTCAAAGCCCATATCAGAGTGAACGTAACCAATTTCACGAACTGTTTCACGAGTGATCTCTTCGATATCAACCCATGCAGAAGTTGTTACTTCACCGCCAACCATAACCATGCCGGTTTTTACGTAAGTCTCACAAGCAACACGTGCTTTTGGATCTTGTTCTAAGATGGCATCAAGAACAGCATCAGAGATTTGGTCTGCAATTTTATCTGGATGACCTTCTGAAACAGATTCAGAAGTGAATAGGTGCTTAGCCATGAGAGCTCCACTTTTAGTTTTTGGTGTAAATAGTTCATGGCGTCGCAAGCTAGGAAGCGCCGCCATTAAATACAGTATATTTTGTAGGTGTTTCTACATCTAGACGTCTATTCTAAATTCCAGCGGTCGAATTACAAGCTCTTTTTTATGATATGCCATAACTAAACGTTTGCGTGTTGGTTGAGATAAGCGGCTGACAAGTGATGTAAATGTTCGAAAATTGCGAAAAATGACCGTTAAAATGCCAGTAAAACGTTTGCAGTCGCAATAGTCGTTTGAGAGAATACCCGCGCTAATTAAAATGAAAACATTAGCACTATCTCTTTTTTAAATCGCTTATGTATCCAGGAGCAGACATGCCTTCTCGTAAAGATCTAGCCAATGCAATCCGCGCACTTAGCATGGACGGTGTTCAACAAGCAAATTCAGGCCACCCAGGCGCACCTATGGGTATGGCTGACATCGCTGAAGTTCTTTGGCGTGGCCACTTGAACCACAACCCAGCAAACCCAGAGTGGGCTGACCGCGACCGTTTTATCCTGTCTAACGGCCATGGTTCAATGTTGATTTACTCTCTGCTTCACCTTGCAGGCTACGAGCTTTCAATTGAAGATCTGAAAAACTTCCGTCAACTACACTCTAAGACTCCTGGTCACCCAGAGTACGGTTACGCTCCTGGTATCGAGACAACGACGGGTCCACTAGGTCAAGGCATCACTAACGCTGTTGGTATGGCAATGGCAGAGAAAGCACTGGCTGCACAGTTCAACAAAGAAGGTCACGACATCGTAGACCACTACACTTATGCATTCATGGGTGATGGCTGTCTGATGGAAGGTATCTCTCACGAAGCATGTTCACTAGCTGGTACGCTAGGTCTTGGTAAGCTGGTTGCTTTCTGGGATGACAACGGTATCTCTATCGATGGTGAAGTGGAAGGTTGGTTCTCTGACGATACTCCTAAGCGTTTTGAAGCATACGGCTGGCACGTAATTCCAGCAGTAGACGGTCACGATCCTGAAGCAATCAATGCAGCTATCGAAGCAGCTAAAGCAGACCCTCGTCCAACGCTTATCTGTACTAAAACTATCATCGGTTTTGGTTCTCCAAACAAAGCAGGTACGCACGACTGCCACGGCGCTCCACTAGGTGCTGATGAAATCACAGCAACTAAAGCAGCGCTTGGCTGGGAACACGGTCCTTTCGAAATCCCAGCAGATATCGCAGCTGAGTGGAATGCGAAAGAAGCGGGCGCAGCAAAAGAAGCGGCGTGGAACGCGAAGTTTGACGCTTACGCAGCGGCTTACCCAGAGCTAGCAGCAGAATTCAAACGTCGTACTAACGGTGAACTTCCAGCACAGTGGGAAGAGAAAGCAAACGCAATCATTGCTGATCTTCAAGCTAACCCTGCAAACATTGCTTCACGTAAAGCATCTCAAAATGCTCTAGAAGCGTTTGGTCAAATGCTTCCAGAATTCATGGGCGGCTCTGCTGACCTAGCGCCTTCGAACCTAACTATGTGGTCCGGCTCTAAGTCTCTAGAAGCAAATGACTTCTCTGGTAACTACATCCACTACGGTGTACGTGAATTCGGTATGACTGCGATCATGAACGGTATCGCTCTGCACGGTGGTTTCGTACCATACGGCGCGACATTCCTAATGTTCATGGAATACGCTCGTAACGCAATGCGTATGGCTGCTCTGATGAAAGTTCAGAACATCCAAGTTTACACGCATGACTCTATCGGTCTTGGCGAAGATGGCCCAACTCACCAACCAGTTGAGCAAATGGCTTCTCTACGTCTGACTCCAAACATGAGCACATGGCGTCCATGTGACCAAGTTGAGTCTGCAGTCGCTTGGAAACTGGCTATCGAACGTAAAGACGGTCCAACGTCTCTAATCTTCTCTCGTCAAAACCTTGCGCAGCAAGAGCGTAGCGAAGAGCAAGTAGCTAACATCGCGAAGGGTGGTTACATCCTGAAAGATTGTGAAGGTAAGCCAGAGCTGATCCTTATCGCTACAGGTTCTGAAGTTGAGCTAGCGGTTAACGCTGCGGCTGAACTAACAGCTGAAGGTAAGAAGGTACGCGTAGTATCTATGCCTGCAACTGACGCATTCGACAAGCAAGACGCTGAGTACCGTGAATCTGTACTTCCATCTGACGTAACAGCTCGTATCGCTATCGAAGCTGGCATCGCTGACTTCTGGTACAAGTATGTTGGTTTTGGTGGCAAGATCATCGGTATGACAACGTTTGGCGAATCTGCACCTGCAGGTGAGCTATTCAAGATGTTCGGTTTCACTACTGAAAACGTAGTAAACACAGCAAAAGAGCTTCTTGCTTAATCATTGCTTGTTAGCCTCGTGCTAACAAGCAATGAAAGAAAAACCGAGCTATCAGGCTCGGTTTTTTAGTAATATACAAATTTTAGGCTATTCGAATTCATTACCCCAATTGTCCAGCTCTTTAGTGCAACATACTTTACATGTCACGTACCTATCCATGCTGTAGTAGTGGCCGCCATTGATAATTGAGTTAGCAAAAAGCTTAATTCTACCGAGTAAACTTTTGTCGGTATCATAACTGCTTGTCTGGCGAACAAGAATTTCACTATGTGGTGTGTCTTTATTGCATGTCTTGCAAAAATGAGTCGCTGGGTATCCAGACATAACCTTTTCCTTTGGTTGAGAAAACTGGGTTAGAAACAGCCGTAGAACTAGGTAAGACTCATCACTTGAATAACTACATTAATCAAGACTGATAATCAATGCTAATAGATTGCTTTTGTCTAGTTAGACAACTCAACTAATGCCTTTTGGGTAGGATTCAGTTATTATCTGTTGCACGAAATTTTGGTTAGATGTACGGAACTATGCTAAAAGTCGCGATAAACGGATTTGGACGAATAGGGCGTAACGTATTACGCGCTGTTTATGAAAGTGGCAAAAGCCAACAAATCAAAGTAGTAGCTGTCAATGAGCTTGCTCAGCCTGACGCTATGGCTCACCTATTACAGTACGATACCAGTCACGGTCGCTTCGGTAAGAAGATCTCCAACGACCAAGAACACATCTATGTCCATCATGGCATCGGCGTGGAAGATAAAGGTGAGTTCGATACGATTCGTATTCTACACCTTGCTGATATCGAGTTGCTGCCATGGCGTGACCTAGAAGTGGACATCGTTCTTGATTGCACTGGTGTTTACGGTTGCCGTGCAGACGGCCTAGCGCACATTGCTGCTGGCGCGAAGAAGGTATTGTTCTCACACCCGGGCGCTAATGACCTAGACAACACCATTATCTACGGTGTGAATCACGATACTATCGAAGCCGACCACAGAATCGTTTCTAACGGTTCATGCACCACCAACTGTATCGTTCCTATTATTAAGGTTCTTGATGAAGCCTTTGGCATCGAGTCAGGCACCATCACGACCATTCACTCTTCGATGAATGATCAGCAAGTAATTGATGCGTACCACAGCGACCTTCGTCGTACTCGAGCTGCAAGCCAATCCATTATTCCCGTCGATACTAAGCTGCATAAAGGTATTGAAAGAATCTTCCCGAAATTTTCTAACAAGTTTGAAGCTATTTCTGTGCGAGTGCCGACGGTTAATGTTACGGCTATGGATTTAAGTGTCACAATTAATACGAATGTGAAAGTTAATGACGTAAATCAAACCATTGTTAACGCATCTCAGTGTACATTACACAACATCGTTGACTATACTGAAGCGCCGCTCGTATCCATTGACTTTAATCATGATCCCCATAGCGCGATTGTTGATGGTTCACAAACTCGAGTGAGCAATGGCCACTTAGTGAAAATGCTAGTGTGGTGTGATAATGAATGGGGCTTTGCGAACCGAATGCTGGATACGGTTCTTGCAATGCAAGCTTCAGAAGGCAAGAAGTAAGACCTAGAAGCAAATGTGCGGATTATTTATTTTTTAGCTTGAAATAAATGCGAAGTGTCCACATATTATGAGTAGCTAAAGTATTACCAGTTGAATAATTTATAGGCTTAGCAGGGTTGCTGAGTTTCCAAAACTTTATTTTTATTTAAATTTGAGAGGACAAATCATGTCTGTGATCAAGATGACTGACCTGGAACTTGCAGGTAAACGCGTATTTATCCGTGCTGACCTAAACGTACCAGTAAAAGACGGTAAAGTAACTTCAGATGCACGTATCCTAGCATCTCTACCAACTATCAAGCTTTGCCTAGAAGCTGGTGCAAAAGTAATGGTTACTTCTCACCTTGGTCGTCCTACTGAAGGCGAATACAACGAAGAGTTCTCTCTAGCTCCTGTAGTTAACTACCTAAACGACGCACTAGATTGCGAAGTTAAACTAGCTAAAGATTACCTAAACGGCCTAGAGCTAAACGCTGGTGAGCTTGTTGTTCTAGAAAACGTTCGCTTCAACAAAGGCGAGAAGAAAAACGAAGAAGAGCTATCTAAAGCATACGCATCTCTATGTGACATCTTCGTAATGGATGCATTCGGTACGGCTCACCGTGCACAAGCATCTACTCACGGTGTTGGTACTCACGCTCCTGTAGCATGTGCTGGTCCTCTTCTTGCTGCTGAGCTAGAAGCACTAGGTAAAGCAATGGATAACCCAGAGCGTCCACTAGTTGCTATCGTTGGTGGTTCTAAAGTTTCTACTAAACTGACTGTTCTTGAGTCTCTATCTAAAGTTGCAGACCAACTTGTTGTTGGTGGTGGTATCGCAAACACCTTCATCGCTGCTGAAGGCCACAACGTAGGTAAGTCTCTATACGAAGCAGACCTAGTTGACACTGCTAAGAAGCTAATGAAAGAGTGTGCTATTCCAGTAGCGACTGACGTTGCATGTGCTAAAGCATTCGACGAGAACGCAGAAGCTGAAATCAAGCACGTTTCTGAAGTTGCAGACGACGACATGATCTTCGACCTAGGTCCAGATTCAACTGCTGCTCTAGCTGAAATCATCGGCAACGCGAAAACTATCCTTTGGAACGGCCCTGTAGGCGTATTCGAATTCAAGAACTTCGAAGCGGGTACAGCAGGTATCTCTAAAGCAATCGCTGAGTCTGCAGGTTTCTCTGTAGCAGGTGGTGGTGACACGCTAGCAGCTATCGATAAATTCGGTATCAAAGCTGACGTTTCTTACATCTCTACTGGCGGCGGCGCTTTCCTTGAGTTCGTTGAAGGTAAAGTACTTCCTGCAGTAGCAATGCTTGAAGAGCGTGCTAAAGCATAATTGATTTAGAAAGGCGAGATGCGAATCTCGCCTTTTAACGTTTGCTGCATATCACACTTTTTTGCTAGAATGGCATAAGTTGTGAGCAAACGATTGCAAGTTTTTAAACTTAAGTTTTTTAATCTTAAAACGATAGAATAAATAGGACTATTTCCATGTCTAAGATCTTCGATTTTGTAAAACCTGGTGTGATTTCTGGCGATGACGTACAGAAAGTATTTGAAGTAGCAAAAGAAAACAAATTTGCTCTTCCTGCTGTAAACGTTGTTGGTACTGACTCTGTAAACGCAGTACTAGAAGCAGCTGCTAAAGTTAAATCTCCAGTAGTTGTTCAGTTCTCTAACGGTGGCGCTGCATTCTTCGCAGGTAAAGGCGTTAAACTTGAAGGTCAAGGTGCACAAATCCTTGGTGCTGTAGCTGGTGCTAAATACGTACACGCTGTAGCTGAAGCTTACGGCGTTCCAGTTATTCTACACACTGACCACGCTGCTAAGAAACTACTTCCATGGATCGACGGTCTACTAGACGCTGGTGAAGAGTTCTTCGCACAAACTGGTAAGCCTCTATTCTCTTCTCACATGCTAGACCTTTCTGAAGAGTCTCTAGAAGAGAACATCGAAACATGTGCTAAGTACCTAGAGCGCATGGCTAAAATGAACATGACAATCGAAATTGAACTTGGTTGTACTGGTGGTGAAGAAGACGGCGTTGATAACTCTGACATGGACGCATCTGAGCTTTACACTTCTCCAGAAGACGTAGCATACGCATACGAGAAACTAATGGCTGTTAGCCCACGTTTCACTATCGCTGCTTCTTTCGGTAACGTACACGGTGTTTACCAAGCTGGTAACGTTGTACTTACTCCAACTATCCTACGTGATTCTCAAGCATACTGTGCAGAGAAGTTCGGTATCGCACCTAACGCTCTAAACTTCGTATTCCACGGTGGTTCTGGTTCTTCTGAAGAAGAAATCCAAGAGTCTATCGGCTACGGTGTTATCAAAATGAACATCGATACTGATACACAGTGGGCAACTTGGGATGGTATCCGTCAGTACTCTGCTGATAACTTCGATTTCCTACAAGGTCAAATCGGTAACCCAACTGGCGAAGCTGCGCCAAACAAGAAGTACTACGATCCACGCGTATGGCTACGTGCTGGTCAAGCTTCTATGGTTACTCGTCTTGAGAAAGCATTCGCTGACCTTAACGCTGTAGACGTACTATAATTCTTTGAATTAAGTACTCTTTAAGTTTTAAAAACCCGCTCATCGAGCGGGTTTTTTTGTGTCTGATAAAAAATTGTATTATTTATGTGAAAAACCTAGCGTACGGTGAATAAATTTCGTAGTCTTTTAATTATCGGTATTTGTGTTTATGCGTAAGCTTCCTTTATTCAAAGGCTTACATAAATATGACTTTGCAATCTGTCAAAGATAGGATATCGTGCCGAAAAACAGGGGATAGACACTCTGTTTCGTAAAAAGGACTTAGCAAGTTTTTACGTTAACGTTATGATTTAATTATACAAATTAAAGGTGGCGGTTAAATAGTAAGGCTTGGTTTAAGGCAGTTTAGCTCATAGCATATTACATAGAGGATGCACATTATGGCTGAGAGTTCTACAACGATTGAGACCCCGCTTGTGGATGGTCTTTCAAACGCAGAACAGTGGTTAACGAATAACTCAGATTTGTTTATTCAGTACGGTGTAAACATTATATCTGCACTGGTTATTCTGTTTATTGGTAACCTAATCGTAAAGGCTGTAGCGAACAGCGTAGCTAAGGTTCTTCAGAAGAAGAAGATGGACCGAGCGGTTGTTGAGTTCATCCATGGTTTAGTTCGTTACTTGTTGTTTGTTATCGTTCTGATTGCAGCTCTTGGTCGCCTTGGTGTTCAAACTGCATCTGTTGTTGCGGTAATTGGTGCGGCTGGTCTAGCGGTTGGTCTTGCTCTGCAAGGCTCACTATCGAACTTCGCTGCAGGTGTACTGATTGTTGCATTCCGTCCATTTAAATCTGGTGATTACGTAGAAATTGGCGGTGTTGCAGGTTCAGTTGATTCGATTCAAATCTTCCAAACGGTTCTAACAACGCCTGATAACAAAATGGTTGTAGTACCAAACGGCAGCGTTATCGGTAGCCCAATCACTAACTACTCTCGTCATGCGACACGTCGTATCGACCTAATGATCGGTGTTTCTTACGGTGCAGATCTACAAAAGACCAAAGAGCTTTTGACTCAGATATGTGAATCTGACGAGCGTGTATTGAAAGAACCAGGTGTTCAAGTTGGTGTCCACACGCTAGCTGACTCTTCAGTTAACTTCGTGGTTCGCCCATGGGTTAGCACTGCTGAGTACTGGAATGTTTACTTCGACCTAATGCAAGCAATCAAAGAAGGCTTGGATAAAGAAGGTATCGAAATCCCATTCCCACAAATGGATGTTCACATGAACAAAGTTGAGGGCTAATAAAGCTTCGACACGTTGAACAAAAAAAGGCGGATAACTTAGGTTATCCGCCTTTTTTCTTGGAGCTATATTTTCAAACGACTTCTACCAATACTGCTCAATAAGTCCATTGGCGAGTACCGCTGCGATAGCAAACATCATGGTCGCAACAGCGATATCAATGCCTTTCTTAACACTTGGTTTAGACAGCGTTGGGCCAAGCTTTGCTGCTCCCAGTGAGAGCGAGTAAAACCAAACGAACGAAGCCAATATGGTTCCCATAGCAAAAGCAATTCTGTCGTTACCTTCAAACTGTCCGCCAATCGAACCAAGAATCACAACTGTATCCAAATAGAGGTGTGGGTTTAATACTGTAACTGCCAACGCTCCTAGGATGACGGTACGTTTACCACGAGCCAATATTTCACCTTTTGATTCCTTGTCTGAAGGCGCTTTAAAAGCACTACGCAGCGACAACAAACCATAGACAGTTAGGAAAGCGATCCCCCCCAGCGTCACTGAAGTGAGCAGTACTTCATTTTGCGACAAGATAGCGCCACCACCAAAGATGCCTAACGAGATAAATAGGGTGTCGAGCAAGCTACAAATCGTTGCTGTGGTTAAATGGTGATTGCGCTTTATCCCTTGATTCAGGACGTACGCATTTTGTGCGCCAATAGGGATAATCATGCTTGCCCCTAGACCAAAACCTTGTAATAAAACCCAAAAACTCATTTTAACCTCCCATTAAATTAACGACATACGCTGGTGATAAAGGGAAGATACTCCGCTCCTCATGATAAGTATAATTAATGATTTTAATATATTATTAGAGTTGCTAATGTGGTGTAAGTTCTGATTAAAAAGGAAGCAAAGCAATGCGTGGTTTGGATTATAAATGGATAGAAGCGCTGGATGCCGTGGTTAAACAACGCAGTTTTGAAAGGGCGGCAGAGCAGTTATATATCTCTCAATCTGCGGTGTCACAGCGCATTAAACAGCTAGAAAAGTGGCTCGCTCAACCTGCATTGGTAAGGGAAAACCCACCCAGACCAACCCCGGCCGGTAAAAAGTTACTAGGGTTATATCGTCGAGTCCGTTTGCTGGAGCATGAACTGGTTCCCGAACTCATGAATGAAGATGGTAATCAGCCCTTATCAATATCCATTGCGACCAACGCGGATAGCTTAGCCACTTGGTTACTGCCTGCTTTGTCGGGTGTGATGAAGTCGCGCCAAGTGGAATTGAATCTTGCTATTCATGGCGAATCGAGAACCATAGAGAAAATCAAAAGTGGTGAAGTGGCAGGTGCTATTAGTTTGGAGTCTCAAGCGATTCCTGGCTGTAGTGCCGACTACCTTGGTCGCATGGATTATGTGTGTGTGGCGAGCCCTGACTTTCATCAACGTTATTTTTCTGAAGGGGTTAATTACACCACATTGAGAAAAGCCCCTGCAGTGTCTTATGATCAATATGACGACCTACATAAGAAGTTTTTGCATGATCATTTTAATGTGCCTAGAGACAGTGTGATCAATCACACGGTCGGTAGCTCAGAAGCATTTGTACGTTTAGCATTGTCGGGCGTTGCCTACTGTTTGATTCCGAGGTTACAGATCATCGAGGAGCTAGAATCGGGTTCGTTGATTGATATTACCCCCGGTTTTTTATTGTCTTATCGGATTTATTGGCACCATTGGCAGCTTGAAAGTGGGGTACTTAAAGAGATCTCGCAAGCGATCTTGAGTTTTGCTCACGAACATCTACCACAGTAAGTTGGTGGTTTTTTCAGCGTCAAAGTTCTGTTAGAAGTGTTGCATCTGGATTGGATAAGCGACAAATTACTCTATGATGAAAAGACATTTGTTTAGCATAGGTCTCCCCCCATGAAGTTTGTACCAAAGATGTTAGCAACCTCTCTTGCCCTTACTGCTGCCTTGAGCGCTGTGAGCTTTTCTGCATTGGCTAACTCGCCATCTTTTCCGCATATTTCTACCACCGGTTATGGCGAAGTAATCGCGACGCCCGATATGGCGACGTTTTCGGTCAGAGTTGTAGAGTCAACGATGACGGCAGAACAAGCAAAAATCACCGTTGATAAAGTGGTAACCGGTTTTCTTAACAAGCTGCACCAAGCCGGTGTTGATGAGGCGAGTGTACACAGCTCTAACCTGTACCTAGCACCTCAATATCACTATCCAAAAGACGGCAAGCCAGAGTTGGTCGGTTACCGAGCTTCACGTAATGTGACGGTCGAAGTGAAGGAGTTATCGAATCTCAATGAGTATATGGATATTGCTATTGCTCAAGGGATTAACCAGATCGATAACATCCAATTGCAAGTGCGTGATCAGGCGAAATACCAAGAACAAGCGCGTTTAGAAGCCATCAAAGACGCAAGAGCGAAAGCGAAATCGTTAGCGACGGGTTTTGAGCGTGAGCTTGGTGATGTTTGGCGTGTGGATTACAACGCACAGTCTTCTCAGCCGGTATTAATGCGTTCTATGGCAATGGATGCGAGAACAGAATCTAACTCTTATGAAGACTCAACGATCACTATTCGTGATCGTGTCAATGTGATCTATCAGCTTGAAGAGTAATTAGATCATCATGATCTAATTGCCTACCATAGGCCAAATACTAAAAAGGCCCTCGTAATGAGAGCCTTTTTGTTTTTCTAGTATCGAGTTCGATGATTAGTGAAGTAGACGAGCACGGATGGTGCCTTCGATCTCTTTCAGTTTAAGCAACGCTTCTTCTGAACGGTCCGCTTCTACATCGATAACTACATAACCCATATCAGCCGCAGTCTGTAGGTACTGACCCGCGATGTTGATGCCTTCTTCAGCGAAGATGGTGTTGATCTGAGTTAGGATACCAGGGCGGTTTTCGTGAATGTGCAGTAAACGAGACGTGCCTGTATGTAGTGGCAATGATACTTCTGGGAAGTTAACACTTGATAGAGTAGAGCCGTTATCAGAGTATTTCGCTAGCTTGCCAGCCACTTCAACACCGATGTTCTCTTGCGCTTCTTGAGTAGAACCACCTACGTGAGGTGTAAGAATCACGTTATCGAACTGCATCAATGGAGACTCAAATGGGTCAGCATTGGTTTTTGGTTCGGTTGGGAATACATCGATAGCTGCACCAGCAAGGTGACCAGAATCTAGAGCACCACACAGAGCAGGAATATCGACTACAGTGCCACGCGCTGCATTGATAAAGATAGAGCCTGGCTTCATACGCTCGAACTCTTCTTTACCCATCATGTTCTTGGTTTCGTTAGTTTCTGGAACGTGCAAAGAGATCACATCACACTTGTTCAACAGTTCTGTCATGGTGTGAACTTGCGTTGCGTTACCCAAAGACAGCTTGTTTTCAATATCGTAGAAGTAAACACGCATACCAAGGTTTTCCGCAATAATACCTAGCTGAGTACCTATATGGCCGTAACCGATAATACCTAAACGCTTACCACGAGCTTCGTAAGAGTTGTCTGCACTCTTTTTCCAGATGCCACGGTGCGCAAGAGCGTTCTTTTCTGGGATGCCACGCAGTAGTAGTAGAACCTGACCAAGAACCAGTTCCGCAACGCTTCGCGTATTTGAGAATGGTGCGTTGAAGACAGGTACGCCACGTTTTGCAGCCGCTTCAAGGTTTACTTGGTTAGTACCGATACAGAAACAACCGATAGCAACCAATTTTTCAGCAGCATCAATCACTTCTTGGGAAAGGTTTGTGCGAGAACGAATACCGATGAAGTGAGCATCTTTAACTGCTTCAAGTAGTTCATCTTCAGGTAGTGAGCCTTTGTGGTACTCAATATTTGTGTAACCAGCGGCTTGAAGTACTTCTACTGAAGAAGGGTGAAGACCTTCTAGAAGTAGAATTTTTATTTTTTCTTTTTCCAGTGAAACTTTGGCCATTGTTCTCGTCCTTAAAATGGAAAGGTTGGGCAAATGCGGCGCACGTGCTACAAAATGGCTGAAAGGGGAACAAACTCACCACTTTGTTAGGAGACAAACGTTTTCCCTGTGCGTCTTCTGAACAATAAAGTAACAAAAAAAAAATGTTTTGGGTAAGAAAATTACGGAATAAGACATAATTTTACAGGTACAAAGCAAAAAAAACGGCGCCCTTGGGCACCGTATGTAATGAAGTAACAGAAAAACTCAATCTTCTATTATTTATTCTTCGATTTTTGCACCTTCAGGGGTACCTGTGATAACCACATCTGCACCACGGTGTGCGAATAGGCCAACCGTTACCACACCAGCAATACCATTGATGATGTCTTCTAGCTGTTTCGGGTTTTCAATAGCCATGCCGTAAACATCTAGGATCACGTTGCCGTTATCCGTTGTACAGCCTTCACGGTAAACCGGGTCACCACCAAGCTTAACTAGCTCACGCGCAACGTATGAACGCGCCATTGGGATAACTTCTACCGGTAGAGGGAATTTACCCAGTACATCAACAGCTTTCGTGCCATCAACAATACATACAAATTTATCAGAGATAGCCGCTACGATTTTTTCACGAGTTAGAGCTGCACCGCCGCCCTTGATCATGTCGCGAGTTGGGTTGATCTCGTCTGCGCCATCAACATAGATGTCTAGCTTAGCAACATCATTACACTCATACACTTTGATCTCTAGCTCTTCTAGGCGTTGCGTTGAAGCAACAGAGCTTGAAACTGCACCTTTGATTTTGTCTTTCATTGTGCCCAGTGCGTCGATGAAGTGATTTACTGTAGAGCCAGTACCAACACCTACAATGCTGCCTTCTTCAACATATTTAAGTGCTGCCCAGCCCGCTGCTTTTTTCATTTCATCTTGAGTCATGCCATTCTCCTGAATAAGATCTTGCGCTTTGAATTAGTCGTTCGCGTATTGAAGTTAACGTTTGTATATCAAGGTTAACGTTTGCGGCGGGATTATAGCGCTTTAATGGTTACTTTCCCATTGCCAAGTTTTACTCGGAGTCACGATTTTAGGTAACGGAATGTCCCATTCCTCAATCGGTAGAGTATCGACATGTTGGCAATCGTGAGCCAAACCAATTGGAGTTGCACCTTCGCCGGTCGCAAACCACTTCGCTAGGGTGCGATCGTAATATCCGCCGCCCATACCTAAGCGGTGACCATGAGAGTCAAAGCCGACAAGGGGCGTCAGGATGAGGTCGAGTTGCTGACAAGGTTTCACCAACGTTTGATTAAGCTGGGGTTCTACAATGCCGTACTTATTTAAAACAGTGGGTGTGGTTGGAGAGTAGTGCAGAAACAACAGGTGTCCGTCAGAGAACGGGTGTAATACAGGTAAATAAGTTTGCTTACCTTGCGACCATAACCACTCGATTAAAGGTTGGGTATCAAGTTCACCATCGATCGAGATATAAAGTGCGATATGTTGAGCAGACCGAATGTCATCGAGTTGAGCGCACTGCTTAACTAAGTCTAAACCGGATTGAGCTTGTTGTTCGTTAGATAGGGAGTTGCGTTTAATGCGGATCTGTTTGCGAAATTCGCTGCGTGTGAGCGTCTTCATAAGAAGGGATACCCCAAAGTGCCGTTGAGAATAGATGGCCCTTGAACCAGCGAGTTCAAGGCGGATCAGCAATGATTACCGTAGGCTTCTCGGTCGGGCCGAGCATGCTCAATAGCACTCAAGTACTAACCCTTAGGGATTGCTTATCGGCTCGGGGACGTGAATCCTCTGACAAACACTCCAGGGTAAATTTTGTGTACGCTATTGCTGTCCGTGCTTAACCTTACTGAGAACATCTGAAAGTGATGTTGTGAGCTGTTCCATTCGCTCGGTCAGTGCGTTTTGTTCGTCATTTGCTTCAAATTTCTTAGTTTGTAATTCATAGCAAATGTTCAGAGCTGCGATAGTCAGCAGCTTCACTTCATTGGTTACCTTAGTACGTTCAGCCATCTCTTTCAATCGATTATCAAGATCGGCCGCCGCTGCAATCAATGACTCTTCTTGCCCTGGTGGACAATTCACTCGAGTCAGTTTTCCTAATATTTCAACGTCTACCGCTTGATTACTCATGATGGATGAACTCTTTAACGCGCTATTTTAAGGCTGTTGCTCTTCGTTATTTTCTTGAAACAAAAAGTGCAAGTACCGATGAGGAAGCAATCTCCTCTGAGGGAGAAACTATAGGTAAACCGCTATTAAGATTCAAGCTTTTCAGAGTGACTGTTTGTAAATGAGAGCTTGAGCACACAGTAATTCAGCAAATTGAACAATTGGTAGTCAGTCATTCTTTAATTGCTAGGGATCGATGCTTACCAGAATTGGGGTGAAGTGGTACGATTATACTATCGATATAAAGAATAACTGAGCGAGCTATCTGATGAGCGAAACTACTTTACCTGATTACCTAACGGTTGCGACTGAACTTCAATCGGCAAGTCTAGCCGTAACCCCTGCTGAGATGCATGGTTTATTGACGGGTATGTTAAGCGGAGGCTTAAGCCTAGCAGATAAGAGCTGGCAGCCACTGATCTTTGATTACACCAACGAAGGTATGGGTTGGCCGGATCGCGCATTAACGTTAGCGGAAGCGACATTGAAAGTAACCACTAGTGAGATTACGGGTTCAGGCATGGAATTGTCTATGCTACTGCCTGATGAAGACGCAAGTGCGAGCCTGTTTGATTTAGCTGACGGTGTGTCTGATTGGATCAACCACTTCATCTCTGGTTTAGGACTAGTTGGCGCTCAGTTAAATAAGGCGTCGGAAGGCACTAAAGAAGCTCTGGCTGATCTTGAAGAGATGGCAAAGCTAGGTATTGATGAAGATGATGACCTAGAAGAGCAAGCGCAACTTCTAGAGCACGTTATTGAGCACGTAAAAGCCTGTGCATTAACCATTCATGCTGAGTTTGGTGCACGCCCATCTGAAGATGTAGCTCCAACCATTCACTAATCGTTTGCCAGTTTGAGGTTATGATGGCTCAGTATGATGTTGTAATTGCTGGTGGTGCGATGGCAGGGGCGACTTTAGCTCTGGCTTTGAATCACCTAAGCCAAGGTTCGCTGTCGATTGCGGTAGTGGAACCTTATCAGGTTGATCATCAAGCTCATCCTGGGTTTGATTCTCGTTCTATTGCTTTGTCTTACGGCACAGTACAGATCCTCGATTCATTGCAGTTGTGGCAATCGATCGCTCCTGTCGCTACCCCGATTAAAGATATTCATGTCTCGGATCGTGGGCATGCAGGGATGACCGATATTTACAGCGAAGATCTTGCGGTTGATGCGCTTGGTTATGTGGTCGAGTTGGCGGATGTCGGTCGAATCTATCAGCAAAAGCTGGAGTCAGAAGAGGCAATTACGATGCTGTGCCCTGACTCAGTAGCGAAAATTGAGCGCAGTGATTTACTGACGACCATTGACCTTAACAGCGGGCAAACTATTACTACTAGGTTGTTGGTTGCAGCTGACGGAGCGATCTCTACCTGCTGCCAACAACTGAATATTTCGTTGAGCGAGCATGACTTTGAGCAAGTGGCTGTCATTGCCAATATTGTGGCGAGCGAGCCGCATCAAGGTCGCGCTTTTGAGCGTTTTACTCATCATGGGCCAGTTGCTTTATTACCGATGACGGACAACCGCCTATCGCTAGTTTGGTGCTTACCGCCAGAACAAGCTGATAAAGTCATGACTTTAAACGACAGCCAGTTCCTTGAACAGTTGCAGATCGACTTTGGTTGGCGACTAGGCCGTTTAGAGAAGGTGGGCAAGCGTGCGAGCTATCCTCTGATTCTTCGTCACCGACAACAAAATATCTCTCATCGATTTGCGATTGTCGGCAATGCCGCTCAAACTCTTCACCCGATCGCGGGTCAGGGTTTTAACCTTGGTATTCGTGATGTGGCTTCTTTAGCCGAAGAGTTGTGTACTCAGTTGGATGATGTTGGCCGATACACTGGTCTTGTTAACTTTAGAAAACGTAGAGAACAGGACAGAGGGGCGACGATTACACTGACATCGAGCCTTGTACACCTATTCTCAAATGATTTTTTAACCGCTCGTCTCGGGCGCAACCTTGGGTTAGCTGTTATGGATAACCTTCCACCACTTAAAGGTCCACTTTTGCGTCATACGCTTGGCCTAGTAGAAAGATAAGGTAGATAAATAATGATGCAAAGTGTTGATATCGCGATTGTTGGTGGAGGCATGGTTGGGCTTGCACTTGCGGCTGCTTTAAAAGACAGCGACCTGAGAATCGCTGTGATTGAAGGCAGAGCGCCTAGTGAAGGGCTGAATGAACTGCCAGACGTACGAGTTTCTGCATTGAGCCGTTCTAGTGAAGTGATTTTGCGTAATCTAGGTGCGTGGCAGGGAATTGAGCAAAGACGTGCAGCCCCTTATCAAGCGATGGAAGTATGGGAACAAGATAGCTTCGCACGTATTGAATTTGATTCAACGCGTTTAGCGCAACCGAACCTCGGTCATATTGTTGAGAACCGTGTGATTCAATTAGCCTTGCTTGAGCAAGTGAAGAAGCAAGACAATGTGAGCCTGTACATGCCTGCAACGTGCAAAACAATGGCAATTGGTGAAAGTGAAGCATGGCTGACTTTAGATAACGGTCAAGCACTAACGGCTAAACTCGTTGTGGGTGCGGATGGAGCTAACTCTTGGGTTCGCAAGCAGCAAGATATTCCGCTCACGCATTGGGATTATGGACACAGTGCAATTGTTGCTAATGTTAAAACCGCAGAACCGCATCATAGTGTGGCTCGTCAAATATTTACGCCACAGGGTCCGTTGGCATTCTTACCAATGCAACCGAGCAACATGAGCTCGATTGTTTGGTCTACTGAGCCTAATCGTGCCGAGAACCTCGTATCAATGTCGGATGCTGAATTCAATAAGCAGTTAACAGCTGAGTTCGATGCAAAGCTTGGCTTATGTGAAGTGGTTGGTGAGCGTTTTGCTTTCCCATTACGCATGCGATATGCGCGTGACTTCGCAGTAGAACGCGTAGCTTTGGTGGGTGATGCAGCCCATACCATTCACCCGCTTGCAGGGCAGGGCGTTAACCTTGGTTTGTTAGATGCAGCCAGCCTAGCACAAGAGCTATTAAAGCTTTGGGCAGCAGGTGAAGACATTGGTACCAAGCGTAACTTACGTGGTTATGAGCGCTGGAGAAAAGCAGAAGCGGCGAAGATGATTGCTTCGATGCAGGGCTTTAAAGATCTGTTTGAAGGCGATAACCCAGCTAAGAAGCTGATTCGTGGCATAGGTATGAAGCTTGCGGGTCAGTTGCCTGGTGCAAAAGATGAAATTATGAAGCGAGCTCTGGGTCTTGCGGGTAATCTTCCTGATCTGGCAAAGCGCCCTGTGATTCATCGATAACGTCTGAATGTACCTATTATTCGTAGAGTCATTAATACGAAAAAAGGGTTGGCAATAAGCCAACCCTTTTTGTTTGGAATCTTCTAGATAATCAGATTATGCGTAAGCACAGCGCAGCTTCATAATTTCACTATTTATTTCTTTCACTGTTTGAAAGTGGCGTTGCTCTGCTCGATCTGGCAGGACTAACTTGCCGTTATCAAACTCAAATTTCCCTACGCCGTAAATGTAGATTCGTCCTTTGAAAAGTCGACTTACATGTTTAGCAATCATACTCGGTGTATAGCGCTTAAACAGTCTCATTCTTAATTATCCTTATATTTACCTAGCCTGCACATTATAGAAAAACTCCGGAAAAATAATTGTGATAAGCATGGAGTAATATGCAGTAGCGTTGACGTTAATTAGATATTTGTGCTGTTCTAAGCACTTTCTACAGTAAATATCTATTTTTACGTGAGCTCCTCCCCAAAATAATACTGAGTAGTGAACTGCCGTGAACTTTCCTGTTCGGTATTAAGCAGTGTTAATGTGACAAGTATAAGAATAGGCGGGATTTTTTTGTTTGTGTAATCAAATTGTAAAATTAAGACAAAAAAAAGCCCGTCTAAAACGGGCGAATAGTCACAGATGCATTACACAAAAGTGGATACTGATGTTACTCAGTGGATTCACTTGTACTGATTTGCCTAGGGGCTAGTCAGTAAATCCACAATAACGCAGTTTTTCACTTGTGACTACTTATGCTTTAATTTTGATTAAATATTTAACCTTAATCTATTTATCTTATGACGAACTTCACAATAAATATGTATCTAGTGAAAACTGGAATGTGACTTTGCGATCAGTTACTGCTTTGATCTGATCATCGGCTGATCTCTGTAATGATAGGCGCGCATAGGGCTATGAGATCATCGGGATCCAGAGCAATACCTGCCATTCGATCCCCAGAGCTGATGGTCACCGTCGAATTGTTTTGAATCGAAGGATCAAAGATGATCGGCATGTGCCTCTTTAATGCAAGAGGGCCAACACAACCTATCTTAAAACCAGTGATGGACTCTACATCGCTTAGCGGAACACAAGTCATTCGGCGGCAATTTAAAATTGAGCGCACTTTCTTTGGGTCGACCGAGCGATCACCAGCCGTACAGGCTAAGGCGTATTGATTGCCCATGTCTTTGAGTAGAATGCATTTCACCATTTGAGAGGGGGCGATGCCTCGCTCTTGTGCGGTTTCTTCGATGCTGGTGGTTGGCTTGCTTTGCAGCAGCAGGCGATAGTTTACCTGCTGCTGATCGAGCCATTGTGTAATCACTGTTTTCACGTAATTACTCGTCGTCAACACTGTAAGGCAGTGGCAGGATATTCCAGATTTGATCAGGTTGTGCTGTCAAACGCAGTTGAACATCGTCATCCAGGTTGTTCGGCAGAACCATTAGACCAATCGCTTGGTTGTCAGCAAATTGATATACGTTGATCAGTCGACCTGCACCACGCCAGTTTTCACCCACGCTACGCTCTAGCTCAATAGGGCTCTCTAGTGTTAGCACTTCCGCAGTCGAACCAGAAACAATGCGCATTTCACGTTTGTTCATGCCACGATATTTAGCGCGAGCTACTGTTTCTTGCCCCGTGTAACAGCCCTTGGTGAAGCTAATGCCACCAATCGCTTGCAGGTTAAGTGCCTGAGGGATGTGTTCATTTTGCTCTGCTTTGGTTAGGTGAGGCTGAGCATCGATAATTTCATGATACTGCCATAGCGCCTCTGAGACTTTCTCCGCAGAACTGCTAGTGACCAAAGCTTCTGCAGCTTGTTCTGTTACAAGCAGAGCCCAGCGGTTTTCTGCGACTTGAACAGCTGTACCGCCTGAAATCGCACGAACTTTACCTTGGCTCTCTGAAATTGAGTCGATGTATTGATCCGCAGCTGCGCCCATCACACCGATAATCACATCGTTGGTTTGCTCAATATCGACTTTAGAGAAGACCGCGTATTTTTTGATTTCTACGAGCTCAACTTCAATCGCAGACTTAGGCTGCATAAGCGCATAACCACCGTTGTGGTGGAATAGGCGGAAGATACTCCATACCTTTCCTTTTGCATCACAGTGGGCGCCTAATGTGGATTCATCATTAGGAAGAGTCACGACGTCGCACGTTACTTGACCTTGTAGGTACGATTTTTTGTCATCGCCTACCATGGTAATTGCACTCCAGTCTGACACATGTGTCATCATCAGTTCTGGAAGCGAATCATTTTGCGTATGAGCGTGCGGCTGAAAGGTGTTTTTCCAATCCATTTTATCTTTCCTAAGAATTTTATTTGGCTCTATGTTAATCCTGTTCTGTTTCTTTGTCAGCCTAGGTTTTTTTGTGAGCTGAGATAGGGACTGTGACCCACATAGTAGTTGCAGAGCGTATGACTTGTTACACTCCAAGAAAGAAAAATTATAGGTGAGGATAGCCAATGTACACTGCAGAGCAGAAAGCACGAATTAAATGGGGTTGCCGTCGAGGCATGTTAGAACTTGATGTAGTCATCATGCCATTTTTCGAAGAGTGTTTTGATTCATTGCAAGAGCAGGAACAGCGCGAGTTTGTTTCTTTACTAGAGTGTGATGATCCAGACCTGTTTACCTGGGTGATGGGCCACGGCCGTAGTGAAAACCTGGGTCATGCATCAATGGTTGATAAAATTGTCGCACACAACCTCAGCAAGGTTCGTTAAGCTCCAGCTTAACCCTTCGTATTTCGCATTATTAACAAAAGGCACTGTTTTCGGGTGCCTTTTGTTTTTTATCGTTGTCTCTTCTATTCCGCTGGCAGTCAGCCTTTATTGTCTCTATTTAACCTTCAATCTGTTTCGTGCCAATCACATGCTTATCACCAGCGCTCAAGGGGGTCTTGATTATAAGGATGATGGTGAAGTGCGTTTGAATGGCTGTACATACAGTTTAAAGTCGGTCGATCAGATTTGGGCTCAATTCTTCGTAAAATTACAATTTGAATGTGGTCACTCGGTACTACTATGGCGAGACAGTTGCCAAGAGCAAGAATATCGGCACTTTTTGGCGAACTTACAACGAATACGTTCGCTAACTTAAAGTAATCAATAAGCCTTGAGACAAAAGAAAAGGGAGTACTAGGCTCCCTTTCGTTTGATTACTTTTCGTGACTGACGAATGCGCCAAGTTACGATTGACGTTTCTCTGGTGTCAGAATCGTTGGGCCACTGTCTTCAGCTAGCTCTGGGTAATCCAATGTGTAGTGCAGGCCGCGGCTCTCTTTGCGTTGCATTGCACAGCGAACCATTAGCTCAGCGACTTGAAGCAGGTTACGCAGCTCTAAAAGGTTGTTCGACACCTTAAAGTTACTGTAATACTCGTGAGTCTCTTGCTGCAACATCTGAATACGACGCATTGCGCGC
Organism: Vibrio sp. T3Y01; assembly: GCF_013114525.1. Lineage (NCBI taxonomy): Bacteria > Pseudomonadati > Pseudomonadota > Gammaproteobacteria > Vibrionales > Vibrionaceae > Vibrio > Vibrio sp. T3Y01. Next base: position 39,932 of record NZ_VTXJ01000025.1, read on the forward strand.
TCAAGACGTTTGTCTGTACGTACGATACCCATGTAATCCCACATGAATAGACGAAGTTCATGCCAGTTGTGCTGGATAATAACTTCTTCATCACTGTTAGTGACTTGGCTTTCATCCCATGCTGGAAGTTCAGCACACAATTGAGACTGTTCAATGTTCTCAACGATATGTTTTGCTGCCGACCACGCGTAAACCACACATTCTAGTAGTGAGTTTGATGCCATACGGTTCGCACCGTGCAGTCCAGTGTAGCTAACCTCACCAATCGCGTAGAGGTTTTGCAGATCCGTTTGACCATCTTTATTGACCATTACACCACCACAGGTGTAGTGCGCAGCCGGTACAATTGGGATTGGCTCTTTGGTCATATCGATACCCAAGTCCATCAAACGAGTATGGATCATTGGGAAGTGCGCGGTGATGAACTCTTCAGGTTTGTGGCTGATGTCGACGTACATGCAGTCTGCACCTAATCGCTTCATTTCGAAGTCGATTGCGCGAGCAACCACATCACGAGGCGCCAATTCACCACGCTCATCGAAGTCCTTCATGAAGCGTGTACCATCCGGGCGACGCAGGTATGCGCCTTCGCCACGTAGTGCTTCCGTTAGTAGGAAGTTGCGCGCTTCTGGGTGGAACAAGCAGGTTGGGTGGAATTGGTTGAACTCTAGGTTTGCTACACGACAACCTGCACGCCAAGCAATCGCAATACCATCACCAGAAGATACATCTGGGTTAGACGTGTATTGGTACACTTTGGATGCGCCGCCAGTAGCAAGCACAACAAATTTAGCGCGTACCGTTTCTACGTGTTCTTGGTTGCGGTTCCAGATGTAGGCACCGATCACCTTGTCTTTCGATCCACCAATCTTATCTTCAGTGATCAGGTCCAGCGCGTTGTGGCGCTCGAAGATCTCGATGTTCGGGTGATTCTTGACGTTGTCTTGCAGTGAGGTTTGCATCGCCATGCCAGTTGCATCGGCAGCGTGCAGGATTCTGCGGTGGCTGTGTCCACCTTCACGAGTTAGGTGATACTTAGGTTGACCATCGGTGCTGTTCTCATCTTTATCAAATGGAACACCGCCATCAATCAGCCATTGCACACACTCTTTAGCATTCTCAGCAATGAATTGAACTGTATCTTCTTCACATAACCCAGCCCCGGCAATTTGAGTATCTTCAACGTGAGACTCAATACTGTCAGACTCATCGAACACCGCAGCGATACCGCCTTGTGCGTAATACGTCGATCCTTCGCTGCGTGGTCCTTTGCTTAATACAATTACTTTTGCATGTTCTGCTACGCGTAAGGCTAATGACAAGCCTGCCGCACCACTTCCTACCACTAATACATCACACTGATGTTCACGGTTTGCGTTCATAAAACTTATTAAATCCCGGGCTATAGTCGAGTTGTCCACTCTCAATTGACTTTGTCTTGTTTTAGGAGTTGCGGTAAGACTGTTATAATCTCCCCAGAGTCGTCCTAAAACGCTATGCAAAATCAAGATATAGACAGCTATCTAGAAATATTTAATTGCTCAATACCATTGCTTTTGCTCAAGTTTCCCCAAATTGATAGGGATAGCTATTTTTATTACATCACATTGTGAAACAATAATGGCAAATAATTTTAAGAAAGTTGGAACTTTCGGTATTTGGCTTAGTCACAATAGTGCTCTTGTAGACGGTGGTGTCAATACTACATTTCGCATAATTAGTACCCATATCTGTGAAGGTGAGGGTTATAACAATAGGAGTACCCGCTCGAATGAACGAGCAGCTAACCGATCAAGTGTTGATTGAGCGAGTTCAGAGTGGAGATAAGCAAGCATTTAACTTACTAGTGGTTAAGTATCAAAACAAAGTTTGTAATCTTATCTCTCGATACGTGAATAATTCCGGTGATGTACCTGATGTAGCACAAGAAGCTTTTATTAAAGCTTACCGCGCGATACCTAATTTTCGTGGCGAGAGTGCCTTCTATACATGGTTGTACCGAATTGCCGTGAACACCGCTAAGAATCATATCGTTGCCCAGAGCCGTAGGCCTCCCGCAACGGATGTAGATGCAGAAGATGCTGAATATTACGAAACAGGCAGCGCGTTAAAAGAAATATCGAACCCTGAGAACTTAACGCTGTCAAAAGAATTGAAACAAGTTGTTTTTGGTGCGATTGAAGCGCTACCAGAAGACTTAAAAACTGCAATGACGCTGCGTGAGCTTGAAGGTTTGAGCTACGAAGAGATTGCAGAAGTAATGGATTGCCCTGTAGGAACCGTACGTTCGCGTATTTTCCGAGCTCGTGAAGCGGTGGAAAAGAAAATTAAACCTCTTTTACAACGCTAGAACTTGTAATAATTATGGTGAAAATAATGGCTGATAAAGAAAAGCTTTCGGCACTCATGGATGGTGAAACGATCGATAAAGCTCTCATTGTAGACCTAGAATCTGATCAAGAAAGCATGAATACCTGGCAGAGTTACCACTTAATTGGTGACGTTATGCGTGGGGATGCGCCAGAAACTAAAAATTGGAACATTGCTGATAGTGTGGCAGCAGCGCTTGAAGATGAGCCTGCACACAGTGCAATGCCAAACCTGCACCAAGTGAATGTTGAACCTACTGTTGCTCCAATTGAAGAGCAACCAAAGCCTCAGCAAGCGAAGCGTCAGCTTCCTGCGTGGTTACAACAGTTTGGACAAGTTGCTGTGGCAGCGTGTGTTTCATTAGCAGTTGTATTAGGTGTTCAACAATATGGTGGCAGCGACCCAGCGGCACCAGAACAGTTACCTGTACTTCAGACGATTCCATTTGCAGGATCGGCTGAGCCAGTGAGCTTAACGCGTGACTCTGTAGAGAGACCGGCTTCTGAAGCAAACTTGCAAGAGCAGCGCAAACGCGTTCATGCAATGCTAGAAGATTATGAGCTACAACTAAGATTAAACAGTGATGCGTCGCCTATGGAAGATGCACATCTAGAATCGGACATTGAATGAAGAAAATCCTGGTCAGTGCACTGACACTGTTCAGCTTGATGTCTCCAACAGCCTTTGCAGAGGAAACAACTGCAAAGGCGTTGTTGCATCAAATGAACGAGGCCAGTCAGCATCTAAATTACGAACTCTCTTACATACTGATCAAGAAGAGCAGTATTGAACCTCTTGTTTATCGCCATGCGGTTAACGACGACCAACAACTCGCACACCTTGTTTACCTGAGTGGCCCTGTTCGTGAAGTGATTCGTCGCGGTAATGAAGTGAGCTACATCGAACCGGGAACAGAGCCGTTTACGATCCAGTCAGGCAGTATGGTTGCTCCTGTTATTCCGATGATCAATCGAGATATCGAATCCCTGAATCAGTACTACGACTTTGTAAAAGTTGGGCGTTCTCGTGAAGCGGGCAGCACTACTCAAGTGTTACGCGTAGTGCCAAAAGATGGCCTTCGTTACTCTTACGTGGTTTGGGTAGACGAGAAAACCAGTCTTCCTTTACGTGCCGACTTATTAGATCGTGATGGTGAAATACTGGAACAGTACCGAACTATCTCTTATGTCGTGAATGATAAAATCGCTGAAGCCATGGGCGGCTTAAACCAAGCGCAACTGCCGAAGGTTTTATCATTACCTGAAGGTTTGGTGAGTGAGACCGACTGGCAAGCTTCATGGGTGCCAGAAGGGTTTAAGTCAAAAGAATTGAGCCGTTACCAAATGGCTGCGACCGATAAAATGGTCGAGAGTCAGCTTTTCAGCGATGGGTTATTTAGTTTTTCGGTATACATCGCCGACAAAGACGAACACTCATTGAAAGGCCAGTTGGTACGTCAAGGACGCAGAACCTTGCACAGCTTAGTGATTGGCGACAGAGAGGTATCTGTCGTGGGTGATATCCCGCCAGCGACAGCTAAGCGTATCGCTCAATCTGTGACTTTCAATAATCAGGTATCAGCGCAATGATGACCGCGCTGGCTACCGTTAGCTCAGTTGAACAAAAAGGTAAGCAATACTTTGTTCAACTGAGCTGCGAACAACAAACCAGTTGCAGCAGCTGCTCTTCACAAAAAAGCTGCGGCACTGGTATTGTCACCAAAGCGGTTGGCAACAAATCCTTGTTTTGGCAATTAAAAACCAAAAGCCTTGTGAAAGCGGGTCAGATTGTAGAAATCGGCTTTCCTGAAAAAAGCCTACTTCAGTCTGCAGCTATTGTTTATCTCATCCCACTTTTCATGTTGATGATTGGTGCTGGCATTGGACAACTCTTGTTACAACCCTTACTTCAAGGGGGCGAGGGGATTGTTATACTGAGCGCAGCCCTATTTACAGCTGGTGGTATTGCTTTAGCGAAGCGACTCGCTAAACCGATGGAAGACAAATCCAAGCAAGAAGTCGTATTGATTCGAATCCTAGGTGAGCCACTCGTCTAATTTATGATGCGTCTTGCTGCTAAATTGGGTAGAATCTGCCAACTTGATTGAAATGCCGCCACCGTTAGCTATTTTTAAATAGTTTTGCGGCTTTCTTACCGTCCTAATTTAAAGAGTTTGTCACACCAAATTATGAAGCACATTCGTAACTTTTCGATTATCGCCCACATCGACCATGGTAAGTCGACCCTATCTGACCGTCTAATCCAAGTTTGTGGAGGATTAAGCGATCGTGAAATGGCTGCACAAGTCCTTGATTCGATGGATCTTGAGCGTGAACGTGGCATCACCATCAAATCTCAGAGTGTGACACTAAACTACACCGCAAAAGATGGTGAAACTTACCAACTTAACTTCATCGATACTCCGGGACACGTTGACTTCGCATACGAAGTATCACGTTCTCTTGCGGCTTGTGAAGGCGCACTATTGGTTGTCGATGCTGGTCAAGGTGTAGAAGCTCAGACTCTAGCAAACTGTTACACAGCGATCGAAATGGATCTGGAAGTAGTGCCAATCCTCAACAAGATTGACCTTCCAGCAGCTGATCCAGAGCGCGTATCTGAAGAGATCGAAGAGATCGTAGGTATCGACGCGATGGAAGCAACGCGCTGTTCTGCGAAAACAGGTATCGGTGTTGACGATGTTCTAGAAAACATTGTTTCAGCAATTCCTGCTCCAGAAGGCGATCCTGAAGCGCCGCTGCAAGCGCTGATCATCGATTCTTGGTTCGATAACTACCTTGGTGTTGTTTCTCTTGTTCGTATCAAGAACGGTTCTCTGAAGAAGAACGACAAGATCAAAGTAATGAGCACAGGCCAAGTTTGGGGTGTAGACCGTCTAGGTATCTTCACACCGAAACAGGTAGATACTACTGAACTAAATACTGGTGAAGTAGGTTGGGTTGTTTGTGGTATCAAAGACATCCTAGGTGCACCGGTTGGTGATACGCTAACACTGGCTAAAAACGGCTGTGAAAAAGCGCTACCAGGCTTTAAAAAAGTAAAACCACAGGTATACGCGGGTCTGTTCCCAGTATCATCTGATGATTACGAAAACTTCCGTGATGCGCTAGGTAAACTAAGCTTGAACGATGCTTCTCTATTCTACGAGCCAGAGAACTCAGCAGCACTTGGTTTTGGTTTCCGTTGTGGTTTCTTGGGTATGCTTCACATGGAGATCATCCAAGAACGTCTAGAGCGTGAATACGATCTAGACCTAATTACAACTGCGCCAACCGTAGTATACGAAGTTGAAAAAACAGACGGCACTCAACTGTATGTTGATAGCCCAGCTAAGCTGCCTGCTATCAATGATATCAACGAGATTCGCGAGCCGATTGCACGCTGTAATATCTTAGTACCTTCTGACTACCTAGGTAACGTAATCACACTGTGTGTTGAGAAGCGTGGTGTTCAGGTTGATATGATTTATCACGGCAACCAAGTAGCGGTTGTATACGATATTCCAATGGCTGAGGTAGTACTGGACTTCTTCGACCGTCTGAAATCAACGTCTCGTGGTTACGCATCACTGGATTACAACTTCCAACGCTTTGAAGCATCAAGCATGGTTCGTGTAGACGTACTTCTAAACGGTGACACGGTTGATGCACTTGCGATGATTACACACAAAGATCAATCGCAAACTCGTGGTCGTCAGCTTGTGGAGAAGATGAAAGAGTTCATCCCTCGTCAAATGTTTGATATCGCGATTCAAGCGGCTATCGGTAACCACATCATCGCTCGTTCTACAGTTAAACAACTGCGTAAGAACGTAATCGCGAAATGTTACGGTGGTGACGTGAGTCGTAAGAAGAAGCTTCTGAAGAAACAGAAAGAAGGTAAGAAGCGTATGAAGCAGATCGGTAACGTAGAGCTGCCTCAAGAAGCATTCTTAGCAATTCTTCACGTTGGCAAAGACTAATATCAATCGTACTAACTAACTGTTAAATATTACTGGTTAAAATCGCTTATTTCTTTGTTGCAAAGTTTTGTAATTAGGCCCACTAGTCACTGCACTTTACGCCTCGAACTAAGCGATTTTTCCTGCGTAATCTTTTAAGCATCTAGTCAGTGTGATTGATAAAAATTAGAAATATTAAGCAGAGTGAAAGAGTTATACTCTTTCACTTTCGTTATTTTTAAAGAAATGAAATTTAAGGGATATCAATGGCTAATACATTTTCGCTTATCTTAGTGATCGTAACTCTAGTGACCGGCATTGTATGGGCATTGGAAAAGTTTGTGTGGGCGAAGAAGCGCCAGCAGAAGCTTGCTGATGTGGAAGCACAAACGAATGGCCTAGACGCTGAAACCAGCGCAAAAGTTACGGCTCAGCCTTGGTGGGTTGAGAACAGTGTGTCCATTTTCCCGGTAATTGCATTTGTTTTGATCTTGCGTTCGTTCATCTACGAACCGTTTCAAATCCCATCTGGCTCGATGATGCCAACGCTTTTGGTTGGTGATTTCATCTTGGTAGAGAAGTACGCGTACGGTCTTAAAGACCCAGTATGGCGCACTCAATTGGTAGAAACAGGCAAGCCAGAACGTGGTGATTCAATCGTATTTAAGTACCCGCCTCAGCCAAACATTGACTACATCAAGCGTGTTGTCGGTTTGCCAGGTGATACTATTCGTTACAGCAGTCGTAAAGAGATCTGTATCCAGGCGAAAGGTACAAGTAGCTGTAAACCAGTGAAATTAAGTAATGTTGAAGAAAGCCAATTTATTCAAGATGGTGTGCCTCTGATTCAACTGAATGAACAGCTTGGAGATGTAGAGCACCAAATCTTAGTTAACCCATTGCGTCGTAATCGTGTGCAATCGTATCAGCCTCGTCCTGGTGTTAACGAATGGGTCGTTCCAGAAGGCCAATACTTTGTGATGGGTGATAACCGTGACAACAGTGCTGATAGCCGTTACTGGGGCTTTGTCCCTGAAGCAAACCTTGTTGGTAAGGCTGTTGCTATTTGGATCAGTTTCGAATTCGAACGTGGTTCAGACAGTGTACTTCCAACATGGATTCCTACTGGTGTGCGTTTTAATCGCATCGGTGGGATTCATTAATCGATCAATTAACACATCGAGAGAGCATGAATTCTCCAATTGATAAACTAGAGAGAAAGATTGGCTATCAGTTTAATGATGCCGATCTTATCCACTTGGCGCTGACTCACCGCAGCGCCGCAGGTAAACATAACGAACGTCTTGAGTTTCTGGGCGATTCAATTTTAAGTTTTGTTATCGCTGATGATCTATACCACCGTTTTCCTAAGGTAAACGAAGGTGATATGAGCCGCATGCGCGCAACATTAGTACGTGGTCATACATTGGCAGAACTAGGTCGTGAATTCGAACTAGGAGATTACTTAAAATTAGGTCCAGGTGAGTTGAAGAGTGGCGGTTTCCGTCGTGATTCTATTCTAGCGGATGCTGTTGAAGCGATCATCGGTGCTATCTATTTGGATAGTGATACCGAGACGGTTCGCGGCATTATTTTAAGCTGGTACCAATCTCGCCTAGAAGCTATTCAGCCAGGAGTATCTCAAAAAGACCCGAAGACTCGTCTTCAAGAGTTCTTACAAGGTCGAAGAAATCCTCTACCTGTCTACACAGTGACTAATATTAAAGGTGAAGCACACAACCAAGAGTTTACGGTTGAGTGTGAAGTGGCAGGTGTGGATAAACCTGTTATCGGTAAAGGCACTAGCCGCCGCAAGGCAGAACAAGCGGCTGCTGAAACAGCATTAGAGCAACTAAGCAATGTCTGATAACAACCAAGAATTCGATATCGATGCATTCTTTTCATCTGATAGCAAACAACCTAGCCTACCGGAAAACCAACACTGTGGCTTCATCGCTATTGTAGGTCGCCCAAACGTAGGTAAGTCGACGCTTCTGAACCATATTCTGGGACAGAAGATTTCTATTACATCACGTAAACCACAGACCACACGTCACCGTATTATGGGCGTGGAAACTGAGGGTGATTACCAAGCGATTTTTGTGGATACTCCTGGACTTCATATTGAAGAAAAGCGTGCCATCAACCGCTTGATGAACCGTGCAGCAAATAGCTCACTGAGTGATGTGAACCTAGTATTCTTCCTTGTCGATGGTACCCACTGGACCGAAGACGATGAGATGGTTCTGAACAAGCTGAAGAAGACTGACTTCCCAGTTGTACTTTGCATCAACAAAGTAGATAACGTTCAAGACCGTACTAACGTGATGCAGCACATGATGGAAGTCTCCAAGAAGATGGACTTCATTGATGTTGTGCCAATCTCGGCGAAGCAAGGTAAGAACATTGATGTACTGCGTAAGCACGTACGTGAACACTTACCTAAAGCGACACACCACTTCCCTGAAGAGTACGTGACTGATCGCTCGCAACGCTTTATGGCATCTGAAATTATCCGTGAAAAGCTGATGCGCTTTACGGGTGATGAGCTGCCTTACTCGGTAACGGTTGAGATCGAACGTTTCGACTACAACCCAGATAACGATGGCTTCCACATCAACGCACTGATTCTTGTTGAACGTACTGGTCAGAAGAAAATGGTGATTGGTAAAGCGGGCGAGAAGATCAAAACGATTGGTCGCGAAGCACGTATCGACATGGAAGAGCTATTCGGTCGTAAGGTTTACCTAGAGACTTGGGTTAAGGTTAAATCTGGTTGGGCTGATGATGAACGTGCACTTCGTTCACTAGGCTACATCGACGATCTATAATCTAGTTTGAACTTCACTTTCCTCTACTGGATGTGAAAGTCAAAATAGTGAGTTTAAGAGAGAGTGCGAACTCTCTCTTTTTGTATCTGTAAGAAGGATAAATCATTGAGCGAAGGGTTACAGCGATGCTTTGTATTGCACCGTAGGCCATATAGCGAGTCGAGCTTGATACTGGATATTTTCAGCGAAGAGTTTGGTCGTGTAACGTTGATGTCGAAAGGTGCTCGTAGCAAGCGTTCCAATTTAAAAGGAGCATTGCAGCCTTTTACGCCTCTACTACTCAAGTGGTCGGGGAACAGCTCAATGAAAACACTGCGCCAAGCTGAGCCTATCAGTTTAGGTTTGCCTCTCTCTGGCATTAACCTCTACTCCGCAATGTATGTGAATGAGTTGATTGGCCGAGTGCTGATGGCTGAAGTGCCAATGCCTGCTCTTTTTCACGACTATCTTCATGCTTTAACAGAGCTGGCACATAATGAAAATCCAGAGCCAGCACTGCGTCGCTTTGAGTTGGCACTGCTATCTGCCATGGGTTATGGCGTCGACTTTTTACACTGTGCGGGTACCGGCGAACCGATTGCTCCAACAATGACTTATCGCTATCGAGAGCAGAAAGGTTTCATTGCTTCAGTGCGACGAGACAACCTGACTTTTATGGGCGATGAACTTATTGCGATCAGTGAACGTAGGTTTATCACTAAAGAGCAGTTAAAAGCGGCAAAACGCTTTACACGCATAGCCTTAAAGCCGTATCTTGGCGGCAAACCATTAAAAAGTAGAGAACTGTTTTTGCCAAGAGCAGGTCTTTCTAGAGCACGGAGTATTGGAAAATGAGCTCAATCCTTTTAGGCGTTAATATCGACCATATTGCAACACTACGTAATGCACGTGGTACTAAATACCCAGATCCAGTACACGCAGCTGAAATCGCTGAGCGCGCTGGTGCTGACGGCATCACTATTCACCTGCGTGAAGACCGCCGCCACATCGTAGATCGCGATGTACGTATTCTGGCTGAAACTATCCAAACTCGCATGAACTTAGAAATGGCAGTGACGGATGAGATGGTTCAGATTGCACTTGATACTAAGCCTGAATTTGTTTGTCTTGTTCCTGAAAAGCGTGAAGAGCTAACCACTGAAGGTGGCTTGGATGTGGTTGGTCAACTAGATAAGATCAAAGCAGCAACGCAAAAGCTGTCAGAAGCAGGCATTAAGGTATCTCTATTTATCGATGCTGACCGCGAGCAGATCGACGCAGCAAAAGCGTGTGGTGCACCGTTCATTGAGCTTCATACTGGTCACTACGCTGACGCGAAAACAGAAGAAGACCAACAAGATGAGCTGAAAAAGATTGCGGCTGGCGCAAGCTACGCAGACGATCTTGGTATTACGGTGAATGCGGGTCACGGCCTGACTTACCATAACGTAGCACCAATTGCGGCGCTTCCAGAAATCTATGAGCTTAACATCGGTCACTCAATCATGGGACGTGCAGTCTTTGATGGCTTGAACAAAGCCGTAGCTGACATGAAAGCCGTAATGGAAACCGCTCGTAACAACATTTAGTTTGTTAAGTATTAGCTTATTAAATATCTAGTTTGATAAGTAGCATCATCAATAAGTAGTTAAAGGGTAATCATGGCTGTTGTCGGGCTTGGGACAGATATCGCGGAAATTGAACGCGTTGAAAAAGCATTATCACGAAGTGGTGAGGCATTTGCTCAGCGTATTCTTACGGAATCTGAGTTTGAAGTGTTTCAGCAGCTCAAGCAAAAAGGTCGCTATCTTGCTAAACGTTTTGCTGCCAAAGAAGCAGCATCAAAAGCGCTGGGCACGGGTATTGCTATGGGTGTCACCTTCCATGATTTTGAAATATCAAATGATGAGCATGGTAAGCCGGTGCTGAGCTTGCACAATAAAGCTTTAGAGATTGCACAAGCGAGTGGCACAACATCGATTCACCTGACTATTTCAGATGAGCGTCATTACGCCGTGGCGACGGTACTCTTTGAGTCGTAATCGCTACTCATCCTGATGTTCATTAACTACTGAGTAAATAGAACAAACAAAAAAGCAGAGCTTATTACGCTCTGCTTTTTATTTCCTTGAAATTGAGGCTAAGCCGCTCTAATCACTGGTTGGTTTTAAGTAGTGAACAGCGGTCGCTTGTACTTTATCGAGCTCGTCTTGAAGCTCAAATAATTCTGGCTCGATATCTTCAATCGAAGTACCTGAGCGTAGCTCTTTCTCTATCGTGGCACAGACTGATTTAAGCCTTGGTACCCCGCTGTATGAGCTGCTGCCATGCATTTTGTGGATGATGTGTATCAGCTGTTCAACAGGGTAGTCCGTGTCTTCTATCGCTTTTTCCGCCGCGTCATACACCTCAGGGATAAAGTCGACCAGCATTTGCAGCATATCGCGTGCGAGGTCTTCTTTATTGGCGGCTTGCTTCATCGCAGCTTGCCAATCAATGATGATGTTTTTGTGCTCGCTAGAGTTACTTTCAGATACTGGATTGTTATCGACCTCTGCAGACACTGCTGGATGGTCTGGATTTATCTTCTCGATGTGCTCAACCTCAGAGGTTGGGCTCCAATGAATCAATACTTGCTGTAATACATGCTCTTCAATTGGTTTGGTCAGGTAGTCATCCATACCTGCATCTAGCAGTCTATCGCGCTCGCCTGTCATGGCGTGTGCGGTAACAGCAATCACCGGCGTGTTGGCGTTGTTGGCGAGCTTCTTGATGTTCTGACAAGCCGTCACACCATCCATTTGCGGCATCTGAATGTCCATGAAGATGATATCAAACTGAGTCTCAGTAGCTTTGTCGATCGCCTGCTGACCACTGGTACAGCTGATAACGGTTTCCACGCGTTCTTTGAGTAGCGCGGTGATAAGTTTCAGGTTGGCTGGGTTATCATCAACAGCCATCACAGTCAGTGGTAGTTTCTCTTCTGAATGGGTTTCAATCGCTGGTGCAATCAAGGTTGGCGCTTGGTTCGACACCAGAGTTTGCAGTAGCTTCTTACGTGAAAGAGGTTTAGTGATGCATTGAACATCGACTTCTTTCATCAATTGTTCGCCAAGTGCGAGCTCGGTACTCGGTGTACCAATGATCACGTTCTGAGCAATCTTCTTCGCGCCAATCGCCCAGCCGCTTACCGTATCAAACTGGTAGTCTTGGTTGGCTGCGAGGTTCAGCAGTACGTAGTCGTACGAAGTTGACTCGTCAGGCATCACCGAACGATAGGTAACGACTAAGCCTTCTTGGGTCAGGATTTGTTGAGTAATCGAAGCGGCTTGCATGTTTGGTTCGATAAGCAGTAGTTGCTTGTCTTGCAGACATTGAGTCTCAATTAGCTCTGTCATCGGCATATCAGTGGTTGATAGCCTTAGCGTAAACCAGAAAGTGGAACCTTGGTGTAGGCGACTGGTTAGGCTGATCTCACCGCCCATTTGGCTCACAAGTTTCTGGGTGATAACCAGACCTAGGCCTGTACCACCATAGCGACGAGATATACTTGCATCAGCTTGGCTGAAGGCTTGGAATAGTTGGGCTTGCTGACGCTCAGAGATACCAATACCCGTATCACGAACCATGAACTGTAGTTCGATGTTGTCTTCGCTTTGTGAACGTAATTCAACGCTAATATCAATGTTACCACGCTCGGTAAACTTGATTGAGTTACCGACTAGGTTGGTCAGGATTTGTTGGATACGCAGTGGATCGCCAACAACGCCTGCTGGTACTTTAGGATCGATCTTAAGGGTAAGCTCTAGACCTTTCTCATGAGCGTTGGTCGCTTGAAGGTTCACTACTTCTTCTAAGCTTGCTTGGAACTCAAATGGGATGTTTTCTAGCGCCAGTTTACCGGCTTCAAGTTTCGAGAAGTCCAAGATATCGTTGATGATACTGAGGAGGTTGTTCGCAGAGCGTTCAATGGTCTGTAGATAATCTGTCTGACTGTTCGACAGGTGAGTTTTAAGCATCTGGCGAGTAAAGCCAATCACACCGTTAAGTGGTGTTCTTAGCTCGTGAGACATATTTGCCAAGAACTCTGACTTAACACGTGCCGCTTCTTGTGCACGTTTTTTCGCGATGTCTAACTCAACGTTTTGAATCTCTAGCTGCTCAAGAGTTTCACGCAGATCCGAAGTAGCTTGGTCGATACTGTGCTGCATCTCGACGTGATATTCCGACAGCGATACCGCCATCGCGTTGATACCGTTTTTCAGCGAGTCCAACTCACCGTGCATTTTGCCTTCGATACGGACATCCAAGTGACCACGGCGAATTCGGTCAACCATGTTCTTCATGTGCGTGATCGGTTGAGTTACATCGTGCATCAAGCGGAAAGCGAATACACCAGAAAGACCCAACCCAAGAATCAGCACTAAGAAGGCTGAGAAGACTTCTTGATATTGCTGCAAACGAAGTGAAGAAAGGTCTAACTCAATAGCAATATAACCAATCGCTTGGTTGGCTTGAGACTGACCATTAGCCGAGTTGATGTACTGGCCTTCTGCAATAATCGGGGTGCGAAGAATCAGTGTGTTATCGAGTAAGTCAGAAGAGCTTAAATGAGGAATCGGTTTGTCTTTTGGATAAGTCAGGCTTTCGAAATCAGGGTGAAAGTTTGAGGTTACAAACAATTCATGACGATCATCGAACACCGCGATACTACGTACCAGCTTAGAGTTCTTTCGATGTGCATAGCTGATTAGCTGACGAACAGACTCTCGACTTTCGAGTTGCATGCCAGATTCACTCGCAATTGCCAGTGGCTCAATGATGCTAGTACCTGTGTTCACCACCTGACCTTCAAGGTCTTGATAGCGGTTAAATGAGAAAAATGCACTCAATAGCAGCCCAATAATCAGGGTTGGAGCTAGAGTTAAGGTAATTACACGGGCTCTTAAGCCATATCTGGTCATGTTCTTTAATTACATCGAGGTCTGGATATGGGAAAATAACGCACACAATGGCGGTTAAGTGAACGGTAAGCTTAATCAAAGCCGTGACGTTCGACAATGATTCCAAGACAGAATAGTGAGTCCTGGATACCAATTACTTATTAAAAGATACATTAGGCACAAGCAATGGCACGTTTTTTCCAACCAAAAAAGAAAACTCAACTCGAGACCAAGCATCAATCGGTTTTGGTTGAACGAATGGATCACAATGGCGCTGGCATCGCTTATCAGAAAAACAAACCGGTTTTCATTGACGGCGCATTGCCTGGTGAGCTGGTGGTTATTCAGCTTACTGAAAGTAAAAGTAAGTTTGCACGCGCGAAACTCATCAAATTACTGAAGCCAAGCGAGCAACGTTTAAAGCCTTTTTGTAAACACTTTAATCAGTGTGGCGGTTGTCATCTTCAGCACCTTGGTTACCAATCTCAGGTAGAACACAAGGCACAATCTCTTACGCATTTGATGAACCAATATAAGACAGATGAGACAGATATGGCTCAACCGATTGTGGGTGATGAAACGGGTTATCGTCGTCGTGCACGTATCAGCCTGTTTGTTGATAAGAAAACGCATAAGCTTCAGTTCGGTTTTCGCAAGAAGCAGAGCAAGCAGATAGAAAACATTACAGATTGTGCCGTGCTTGATCCTCGCCTAAATGTATTGCTGCCAAAGGTGAAAAATTTACTCAACACTTTCAGCAACCTTACGTCTTTAGGACACGTTGAATTGGTATTGGGTGATACTGGCCCGGTAATGGTGTTACGCCACCTTAAGCCTTTGATTGAAAAAGATGAGCAAGCATTGATTGCGTTGGCGAAAGAAGAAGGCGCGATACTGTACTCAATGCCAGAGACCGACAAGTTGGTCCGCCTGGTTGGTGATGCGCCTAGCTACAGCGAAACAGGTGTTACCTTACCTTTTGAGCCAAACCACTTCATTCAGGTGAACCAGAAGGTCAACCAGCAGATGGTGGCTCAAGCGATTGAATGGTTAGAACCTAAAGCGGATGAGCGAGTGTTGGATCTGTTTTGTGGCTTAGGTAACTTCAGTCTACCTATCGCTCAACAATCGGCGTTTGTGGTTGGTGTTGAAGGTGTCGATGAGATGGTTCAGCAAGCCACATCGAATGCCCAATTGAACCAGTTGAGTAACACCGAGTTTTACCAAGCGAACCTTGAAGAAGACTTATCTGCACAAGCTTGGGCAAAAGAGAAATTTGATAAAATCTTACTGGACCCAGCTCGTGCTGGAGCGAGTGGTGTTGTTGATCAAATTTCAGCGTTAGGAGCGAAGCGTGTGGTTTATGTTTCGTGTAATCCTGCTACTCTAGCTAGAGATTCAGAGAGCTTAGAAAAGCAAGGCTACCAATTAGCCAAACTTGGTATGTTGGATATGTTCCCACACACCAGCCATTTAGAATCGATGGCTCTCTTTATCAAGGCTTAAAGCCCGTAAATAAGGCTTAAAAATGAATGACAAAGGCGCAGGGACATCTGCGCTGATATCAATATGGTCGAACTAACTTGGAACCAGTTAGTCATATTGAATTGGGTATAAAACAGAATAACTAGGAAGGCACGATGGTTGCGGTACGAAGCGCACATTTAAACCCAAGCGAACAGTTTGAGCTAGAAAGTTGGATTGCGTCATTAAAGCAAGACGCAAAAACCTCGAATAAACTGAACAAAGTTTATCGTCACTGTGAAGAGCTATTAAAAGATCACGAGCAAGCATCACTCTTGCTATGGCGTGGACGCGAGATGATTGAAATCTTGGTCACGCTGTCGATGGATCGTGCAACATTAGTCGCAGCACAACTCTTCCCTGTGGTATCAAGTGGCGTTTTTGAGCGCGAAGCCTTCGAAGAAAGCTACGGCAAAGAAATCGTTAAGCTGATTGACGGCGTTGAAGAAATGGCGGCCTTGGGCCAACTAAACGTAACCCTTGAAGGCAGTGCTGCCTCGGGTCAAGTTGATAACGTTCGACGCATGCTATTGGCCATGGTTGATGATTTCCGCTGCGTAGTTATCAAACTTGCGGAGCGAATCTGTAACCTTATCGAGGTGAAAAAAGCGCCTGATGCTGTGCGCCGAGCGGCAGCAAAAGAGTGTTCTAACATCTATGCCCCACTGGCAAACCGTTTAGGTATCGGCCAACTTAAGTGGGAAATCGAAGATTACGCATTCCGCTACCAACAACCAGATACCTACAAGCAAATTGCAAAACAGCTGTCTGAGCGTCGTATAGTTCGTGAACAATACATCACAGATTTCGTTGATGATTTAACGGCAGAAATGCAGCGTTCAAACATCAATGCTGAAGTGAGCGGCCGACCAAAACACATCTACAGCATCTGGCGCAAAATGCAGAAGAAAGGCTTAGCCTTCGATGAGCTTTTTGACGTACGAGCAGTACGTATTATCGCTGACCAGCTCCAAGACTGTTATGCAGGTCTAGGTGTCGTTCATACCAAATACAAACACCTACCAAGTGAATTTGACGACTACGTGGCGAACCCTAAGCCAAATGGTTACCAGTCGATTCATACCGTAGTACTTGGCCCTGAAGGCAAGACTATTGAGATTCAGATCCGTACTAAGCAAATGCACGAAGACTCTGAGCTTGGTGTGGCGGCGCACTGGAAGTACAAAGAAGGGGCTTCAAGCGGCCGTAGTGGCTACGATGAGAAAATCACGTGGTTGCGTAAACTTATCGACTGGCAAGAAGAGATGTCGGACTCTGGCGAGATGCTGGATGAAGTACGTAGCCAAGTCTTCGATGACCGTGTATACGCATTTACTCCACGTGGTGACGTGGTCGACTTACCAATGGGCGCAACCCCGTTGGACTTCGCTTACCACATCCACTCGATGGTCGGACACCGCTGTATCGGTGCCAAAGTAGCGGGACGTATCGTACCGTTCACTCATAAACTATCGATGGGCGACCAAGTTGAGATCATCACGCAGAAAGAGCCGAACCCATCTCGTGACTGGTTAAACCCAACCACAGGCTTCGTTCACTCTGGACGTGCTCGAGCGAAAATCAATGCATGGTTCCGCGCACAAAGCCGTGAGAAAAACCTAGAAGCGGGTCGTGACATCCTGGAAGTAGAGCTAGCGAAAGTGGGCGCAACCCTAAAAGATGCTGATCAATACGCACTAAGACGCTTTAACGTGAATACGCCAGACGAACTCTATGCCGGTATTGGTAGTGGCGACTTGCGTATTAACCAAGTGGTTAATCACATCAATGCGCTAGTGAATAAGCCAACGGCGGAAGAAGAAGACAAGAAAGCGCTAGAGAAACTGCTTGAGTCGGAAAACAAGCCGGCACAACAGAGTCGTCCTAAGAAAGATGCAGTTGTTGTTGAAGGCGTAGATAACCTAATGACGCACCTAGCGCGCTGTTGTCAGCCGATTCCAGGTGATGTGATTAAAGGTTACATCACCCAAGGTCGCGGTATCTCTGTTCACCGTGCTGATTGTGAGCAATTGAGTGAGCTAAGCCTACACGCACCAGAGCGTATTATTGATACCGTTTGGGGCAATGGCTTTGTCGGTTCTTACATCCTAACGCTGCGCGTTGAAGCATTAGAGCGTAATGGCTTGTTGAAAGACATCACCTCACTGTTCTCGAATGAGAAGATCAGTGTGACGACAATGAAGAGCCGCATTGACTACAAGCGTCAGCTATCGGTAATGGATTTCGATTTGGAAGTGACCAATATTGAGATTCTGAGTCGAGTGACAAGTCGAGTAGAACAGATCAAAGATGTCATGAGCGTCAAGAGATTAGGATAGTTTTTACGTCGTACTTAGCTTTCTAACGGCGTTAGTTTCACTTATTTCCGGAATGCCGGCCCAGGCTCATCACATAGGCAAGTTATGCTCAGGAGCCTCATAAGTTTAATGCCTTGTTAGAAGAACTAATTACTTAGTAAAAAAATATAGTTGTCATTCCCTACAGTGAGGGACGAACGTGATAGGGAATCTCGCTATGCGGTTAGAGATCCCCAACTCGCTCATTCTTCACTCTTGGAGATGACAAATAAAGACAAAGGTGAGTGGTTTTGGCTGCTCACCTTTTTTAGTTTTAGAAGACGTTATAAATTTAAAAATCAAAGACAGTAATAGGAAGAAAATGATGAATCATCCGATTGAACAACTTGAACAGATCATGACTAAGCTGCGCGATCCAGAAGGTGGCTGTCCTTGGGATTTAAAACAAAATTTTGAAACAATTGTCCCTCATACTATCGAAGAGACTTATGAGGTGGTGGATGCAATTCACAACAAAGACTGGTCGAATCTGCAAGAAGAGCTTGGCGATCTACTGTTTCAGGTGATTTTTTACAGTCAGTTGGCGAAAGAACAGGGGTTGTTTGAGTTTTCGGATGTGGTTGATGGCATCAATGAGAAGTTAACACGCCGTCACCCTCATGTGTTCTCGGATGCCGAGTTTGCTAGCGACGAAGAAATTAACGCGAACTGGGAAGCGGAAAAAGCCAAAGAAAAGGCACAAGCAGGCAAAACTCAAGAAAGTATTCTAGACTCAATACCAAACTCTCTACCTGCGCTTTCACGTGCTACAAAGATTCAAAAGCAGGTAGCGAAATATGGCTTCGATTGGGACTCAATTGGCCCAGTTGCCAACAAGGTAATAGAGGAAGTGGACGAGGTGCTGGAAGAGGCGCTTCAAGTGACGCCAAACGAAGATTTGGTTGAAGAAGAGTTGGGTGATTTGCTGTTTGCAACGGTGAATTTGGTGCGACATTTAGGCAAAAACCCTGAATCGGCGCTCAATAAGGCCAACTTGAAGTTTTCACGTCGCTTTAAAGGGGTGGAAGAAAAAGTGCGTCAACAAGATAAAAGTCTGACCGATTTTTCACTACAACAGCTTGATTCCATGTGGGATGAGGTAAAAGTAGCGGAGAAAAGATAACCAAAGCTTTTATCATGAATTGATTTGAAGCAAAAAATAAAAAATAGCAGTGTGATAGATTTCACGTTGTGGCGATAAGGGGCTTCTGGTATATTTTCATCCCGTCCAGAAGTAGTCCATTTCCCTCATTCAACCAATTTCAGGTTAAACATGACGACAAATTACATTTTTGTTACTGGCGGGGTTGTATCCTCTCTAGGTAAAGGTATTGCTGCAGCATCTCTTGCGGCTATTTTAGAAGCTCGTGGTCTTAAAGTGACTATGATGAAGCTTGACCCTTACATCAACGTTGATCCAGGCACTATGAGCCCGACTCAGCACGGTGAAGTGTTCGTTACGGAAGATGGCGCTGAAACAGACCTTGACCTTGGTCACTACGAGCGATTCATTCGCACCAAGATGACTAAGCGTAACAACTTCACTGCAGGTCGTGTTTACTCAGACGTACTAGCAAAAGAGCGTCGCGGTGATTACCTAGGTGCAACTATTCAGGTTATCCCACACATCACTAACTCTATCAAAGAGCGTGTTATTTCTGGCGCTGAAGGCCACGATATCGCGATCGTTGAAGTTGGTGGTACGGTTGGTGATATCGAATCTCTACCATTCATGGAAGCGATTCGTCAGCTAGCAGTAGAACTAGGCCGTGAACGCGCAATGTTCATGCAC
The DNA here is from genome assembly GCF_013114525.1 of Vibrio sp. T3Y01. Classification (NCBI taxonomy): domain Bacteria; kingdom Pseudomonadati; phylum Pseudomonadota; class Gammaproteobacteria; order Vibrionales; family Vibrionaceae; genus Vibrio; species Vibrio sp. T3Y01. Next base: position 59,689 of record NZ_VTXJ01000025.1, read on the forward strand.
CTAACGCTAGTACCTTACCTAGCAGCTGCGGGCGAAGTGAAAACTAAGCCGACTCAGCACTCTGTAAAAGAGCTACTGTCTATTGGTATTCAGCCTGACATCCTAGTTTGTCGTTCTGACCGCAACATTCCTTCGAATGAGCGTAAGAAAATTGCTCTGTTCTGTAATGTGCAAGAAAATGCAGTTATTTCAATGCGCGATGTTGACTCTATCTACAAGATCCCTCAGCTTATTAAAGCTCAAGGCACTGATGAACTTGTATGTAAGCGTTTCGGCATTACAGCTCCAGAAGCAGATCTGTCTGAATGGGAACAAGTAATTTACGAAGAAGCTAACCCAACGGGTGAAGTGACGATTGGTATGGTTGGTAAGTACATTGAACTACCAGACGCATACAAATCAGTAAATGAAGCGCTAAAACACGCAGGCTTGAAAAACCGCCTAAGCGTTAATATTAAATACGTAGATTCACAAGACGTTGAGTCTCGTGGCGTAGAAATTCTAGAAGGCCTAGACGCAATTCTAGTACCAGGTGGCTTCGGTGACCGTGGTGTTGAAGGTAAGATTCTTGCTGCTCAATACGCACGTGAAAACAAAGTACCATACCTAGGTATCTGTCTAGGCATGCAAGTAGCACTTATCGAGTACGCTCGTAATGTTGCGAAAATGGAAGGTGCACACTCTTCTGAGTTCTGTTCTGAAACTAAATACCCTGTTGTTGGCCTAATCACTGAGTGGGTAGACGGCGAAGGTAAAGTTGAAGAGCGTACAGAGACATCTGATCTAGGCGGCACAATGCGTCTAGGTTCACAGCTTTGTCACCTAGCGAAAGGTACTAAAGCTTACGAACTATACGGTAGCGCGACGATCCATGAACGTCACCGTCACCGTTACGAAGTGAACAATAATCTTCGTCCACAAATTGAAAAAGCGGGCCTAAAAGTATCGGGTCTATCTGCGGACAAGAAACTGGTTGAAGTTATTGAGAACCCGAACCACCCATGGTTCGTTGCAGCTCAATTCCACCCAGAGTTCACTTCAACACCTCGCGATGGTCACCCATTGTTTGCAGGTTTCGTTAAAGCGGCTGGTGAGTTCCAGCGCGGCGAGTTAGAGAAGTAAAAGGAATACAGGTAGCAGCGTAAGTTGTGCTGCTACCTTTAAATTTGACATTTATATATTCAACGAGAAGGAAACATTCAATGTCTAAGATCGTTAAAGTTCTAGGTCGTGAAATCATCGATTCACGTGGTAACCCAACTGTAGAAGCTGAAGTACACCTAGAAGGCGGTTTCGTAGGTATGGCTGCTGCTCCATCTGGCGCATCTACTGGTTCTCGCGAAGCTCTTGAGCTACGTGACGGCGACAAATCACGTTTCCTAGGTAAAGGTGTTCTTAAAGCAATTGAAGCTGTAAACGGCCCAATCGCTGAAGCTCTAGTTGGTAAAGACGCTAAAGCTCAAGCTGACGTTGACCAAGTTATGATCGACCTTGACGGTACTGAGAACAAATCTCAGTTCGGCGCGAACGCTATCCTAGCTGTTTCTCTAGCGAACGCTAAAGCTGCTGCTGCAGCTAAAGGCATGCCTCTATACGAGCACATCGCTGAGCTAAACGGTACTGCTGGTCAGTTCTCTATGCCTCTACCAATGATGAACATCATCAACGGTGGTGAGCACGCTGATAACAACGTTGACATCCAAGAGTTCATGATCCAACCAGTTGGTGCTAAGACTCTTAAAGAAGGTCTACGTATCGGTGCTGAAGTATTCCACAACCTAGCTAAAGTTCTTAAGTCTAAAGGCTACAGCACTGCAGTTGGTGACGAAGGTGGTTTCGCTCCTAACCTTAAGTCTAACGCTGAAGCTCTAGAAGTTATCGCAGAAGCTGTTGCAGCTGCTGGTTACGAACTAGGTAAAGACGTTACTCTAGCTATGGACTGTGCTGCATCTGAGTTCTTCGACAAAGAAGCTGGCATCTACAACATGAAAGGCGAAGGTAAGACTTTCTCTTCTGAAGAGTTCAACCACTACCTAGCTGAGCTAGCTAACCAATTCCCAATCGTTTCTATCGAAGATGGTCTAGACGAGTCTGATTGGGCTGGCTTCAAGCACCAAACTGAACTACTAGGTGACAAGCTTCAACTAGTAGGTGACGATCTATTCGTTACTAACACTAAGATTCTTGCTGAAGGTATCGAGAAAGGCGTTGCTAACTCTATCCTTATCAAGTTCAACCAAATCGGTTCTCTAACTGAGACTCTAGCTGCAATCAAGATGGCTAAAGACGCAGGTTACACAGCTGTAATCTCTCACCGTTCTGGCGAAACTGAAGACGCAACTATCGCTGACCTAGCGGTAGGTACTGCTGCAGGTCAAATCAAGACTGGTTCTATGAGCCGTTCTGACCGTGTTGCTAAGTACAACCAACTTATCCGTATCGAAGAAGCTCTAGGTTCTAAAGCTCCTTTCAACGGTCTTAAAGAAGTTAAAGGTCAATAATTCCTAGCGAATTGTTAATCTAAGCTTTTTAAATGCCTCGCTTATGCGGGGCATTTTTTTGTCTGCAGAAAGGTAGAGTAAACAACCCCTAGGTTCTAAAGCTCCTCCTGTTACATATAAAGTTCGTCATTCCCTAGACTGACGAAGGAAGGAGCAGGGAATCTCATCACAGGTTCCTAACGACAATAATTCCCCGACTTATTGATTCCCTGACACCACATATCTCGCACCAATAAGCTCATTATGGTATATATGTGCCTTATTCTAGTTCCTTCTTTTTCAACCGGCGAAAGGTGTTATGCGAATTTTTGCTTTAGTACTGCTCATAGTGTTTGGCTGGCTACAACACACACTGTGGCTCGGTAAAAATGGTATCTCTGATTACTACGGTGTGAACAACGAAATCCAAGTTCAGCAGCAAGTAAATGAAAAATTAAAAATTCGAAATGATGAGATGTTTGCAGAAATCGACGATCTACGCCAAGGCTTAGACGCGATTGAAGAGCGCGCGCGTCATGAGCTTGGAATGGTTAAAGAAGGCGAAACGTTTTATCGCATCATTGGTGAGGAATCCCATTAATGTTGACTCAACCTCAAAGCGTGATTGCCGTTGTCCCTGCTGCGGGCGTGGGTAGCCGAATGAAGGCTGACCGTCCGAAGCAATACCTTAAGATCAATGGCAAAACGATTTTAGAGCATACTGTTGAGAAGCTATTGGCTCACCCTCAAGTCTCTCAAATTGTCGTCGCAATCAGTGATGATGACCCATACTACCCAGAGCTACCCCTTACTCAGAATCCACAAGTGATTCGAGTCGCTGGTGGAAGTGAAAGAGCGGATTCAGTTCTTTCTGCTTTAGATTATATCGAGAAGCAACAGCTCGGTGATTGGGTGATGGTGCATGACGCCGCAAGACCTTGTGTTCAGCTAAGTGACATCGACAAGTTGATTTCTACAGCGATGAACCATGATGTCGGGGCGATATTAGCCGCTCCAGTTCGAGACACGATGAAGCGAGGTGCTCAAGGGCAAATCGAGCATACTGTTGAACGAGCCGATTTATGGCATGCACTTACACCACAGATGTTCAGAGCGGAACCTCTGTGGAATGTATTGAGCGAAGCGCTTAAACAAGGCGTTTCGATTACCGACGAAGCCTCTGCTTTTGAATGGAAAGGCTTCTCGCCCGCTTTAGTCGCCGGGCGTTCAGATAATTTTAAGATTACTCAGCCAGAAGACTTAGCGCTTGCTGAGTTCTATTTAAGTCAGAATAAGGAATAATGATGATTCGTATTGGCCATGGCTTTGATGTACATAAGTTTGGTGGTGAAGGTCCGGTAATTATTGGTGGCGTGAGCATCCCTTACGAACAAGGTCTTATCGCACATTCAGATGGTGACGTTGCCCTTCACGCGTTGTGTGACGCTCTGTTAGGTGCGATCGCCGCGGGCGATATTGGTCGTCATTTCCCAGACACTGACGATGAATGGAAAGGCGCAGACAGCCGTGAGCTATTGAAAGATGTGTACCGTCGAGTAAAAGAACAGGGCTACGTGATTGGTAATGCCGATATTACTATCATGGCGCAAGCGCCAAAAATGGCACCTCATATAGACTCTATGTGCCAAGCTATTGCACAAGATTTAGAAACCAGCATCAGTAATGTGAACGTAAAAGCAACGACAACAGAGCGTTTAGGCTTTACGGGTCGCAAAGAGGGCATCGCATGTGAAGCGGTGGTCCTAATTACCAAAAGTGCGTAAGCACCAACACGAAAAGAACAGCATGTCAGATATTTTATCTTCATTGGCTTATCTAAACGGTAAACCAACTGCGAAAGCAAAACTAAAAGCGAAAGCTGAACACTTTGTCGTTAATGAAGACTTGGGGTTTGAATTTACCGGTGAAGGCGAACATCTCATGGTTCGTATCCGTAAAACGGGTGAGAACACCAGCTTCGTGGCAAATGAGTTGGCTAAAGCTTGTGGTGTTAAGTCGAAAGACGTGAGCTGGGCGGGTTTAAAAGACCGTCACGCAGTAACAGAGCAGTGGTTGAGCGTCCACCTACCGAAAGGCGAGCCTGACTTTTCAGCGTTCTTAGCACAGTACCCAAGCATCGAAATTCTAGCGACAGCACGACATAATAAAAAGTTACGCCCGGGTGATTTAGTTGGCAACCAATTTGAGTTGACCTTGTCTGAAGTAACGGATTGCGATGATGTCGTAAAGCGTTTAGAAAAAGTTGCTCAAGTGGGCGTGCCAAACTACTTTGGTGCTCAGCGTTTTGGTAACGAAGGTAACAACCTGTCGGAAGCTCGTCGTTGGGGCCGTGATAACGTTCGTACTCGTAATCAGAACAAACGTAGCTTGTACCTTTCTGCGGCTCGCTCGTGGATTTACAACCTAATCCTTTCTGACCGTATTGAGCAAGATGTATTTGCCTCGGCATTGGTTGGCGATATCGTAGTTAAAGACAGTGCTCAGCTAACGGTAACGGCTGAAAACCTTGAATCAGTAAAGCAAGATATCGCGAATGGTACTGCATTGGTGACTGTAGCGTTGGCCGGTGATAACGCTTTGCCAACAACAGATGAATCTCAAGTCTTAGAGCAGAAACACCTTGATGCTGAACCGGATTTGATGGCTCTGATTCGTGGTAACCGTATGCGTCACGACCGCCGTGAAGCGTCGCTGAAACCTACTGATCTAACGTGGGAAGTAAGTGAAGATAATGTCACTCTGAAGTTCTCTCTTGATGCAGGCTGCTTTGCGACGGCTATCGTTCGTGAATTGGTTGAAGAAGTACACGTAGAGAGAAGCTACGAGCAGTAATGATTCTGCTTGGCACTAAGTGACTTAATATTGGAATTTAAGTCACTTGGCATTGGAATATGAAGAAAGGATACAGAATGAAGATTTTACTCAGCAACGATGATGGTGTGCATGCTCAAGGTATTCATGAGCTAGCAGATGAATTACGTGATCTTGCTGAAGTTATCATTGTGGCACCTGACCGTAATCGTTCAGGCGCTTCAAATTCATTAACTTTAGAGCAGCCTTTACGTGTTCAAGAGATTGCTGAAAATACTTATTCGGTACAGGGAACACCGACCGATTGTGTGCATTTCGCATTAAATGAACTGTTAAAGGATGATATGCCTGACCTAGTGTTAACGGGCATTAACCATGGTGCAAACTTGGGTGATGACGTGTTGTACTCAGGTACAGTCGCAGCAGCAATGGAAGGACACTTTCTAGGTGTTCAATCGGTGGCATTTTCTCTGGTTGGTAAAAAACATTTTAAGACAGCGGCAGCGATTGCTCGTCGTATTGTCGAACAACATTTAGCAAAACCAATCCCAACCAACCGCTTGTTAAACGTCAATGTGCCGGATCTCGCTATAGAACAGCTATCAGGGACTCAGGTTACTCGCCTTGGCGCACGTCATCATGCTGAAGATATGATTAAGCAAAAAGACCCGCGTGGTCATGATATCTATTGGCTTGGTCCTCCGGGTAAAGAGCAAGATGCTGGAGAAGGGACTGACTTCTATGCGATTGAGCATGGTTATGTATCAGTAACACCATTGCAGGTTGATCTGACGGCGCACGAATCTTTGGGCGCTATGACAACATGGCTAGGGGAGAAGTAAGTGAGTAACCCACAAGCAGAACGCTTAATTACTTTTCTGATTGAAAATGGCATCCGAGACCAAAAAGTACTGGATGCGATTTACCAACTGCCAAGAGAGAGTTTTTTGTCTCAGGCTATGTATCATCAGGCTTATGACAATAATGCGCTGCCTATAGGGCAAGGGCAGACCATCTCACAGCCGTATATTGTTGCTAAAATGACAGAGTTGCTTGAGCTGCAACAAGATAGCCGAGTTTTGGAAATCGGAACCGGTTCTGGCTACCAAACTGCTGTTTTAGCTCAACTTGTTGATCATGTTTATTCGGTTGAAAGAATAAAGTCGCTACAATGGGACGCTAAGCGTCGGCTAAAACAGCTCGATTTTTATAATATTTCAACTAAGCACGGTGATGGTTGGCAAGGGTGGTCTTCTAAAGGGCCTTTTGATGCGATCATCGTAACCGCTGCTGCAGAGTCTATTCCTCAAGCACTTTTGCAACAGCTCAAAGATGGCGGTCGTCTATTGATTCCGGTTGGTGATGACGAACAACAGTTATTGAAGATCGTGCGTCATGGTGATGAGTTTTTGTCGAGTGTCATCGAGATGGTGCGATTTGTACCTCTGGTGCCTGGTGAGCTAGCTTAATAAAAGACTGATGGTGTAGGTGGATAGAGAGTCGATGCGTTCGAAGTTGTTAAAAGGAAGTTCCTTGCTGCTTAGCTGTGCCCTTGTCGGGTGTGCAGCGAATTCGCCTGCGCCAGTTTCAAGCCTAAGTAAAAACTACTCATCGGTGGATCGCGGTAGCTACCGTGGCAGTTACTACGAAGTGAAAAAAGGCGATACGCTTTATTTCATCGCGTATGTCACCAATAAAGATGTACAAGACCTGATTAGCTATAACAAACTTGCGGCCCCTTATACCATCCACCCGGGGCAGAAGCTTAAGTTGTGGCGTCCTAGCTATAACGCGCCAGCCTATGGTAAATCAACGGTTGTAGCCGCAGCAGTCGCTGCTCCTGTTGCCGCGTCCACAGCATCATCGACGGCAAGTAAACCTAAAGTCACCCCGCAACAGAGTAAAAACTCTAAACCTGCGCCAGCTCAAACTACCACCAAAGTGGCGAAAAAAGATCCACCAAAGAAGGTTGAACAATCCAAATCAAAGGAGTATGTTGGGTCTAAAGGTAAACAGAATGTTACACCGTCCACCAAACCAACAAGTGATAAAGTATCCAAATGGTTATGGCCAACAAAGGGGAGAGTAATTAAGAATTTCTCTGTAGGCGAACAAGGAAATAAAGGCATAGACATAGCAGGACAGCGAGGTCAGCCAATAGTATCTACTGCAGGGGGAACGGTTGTTTATTCGGGTAATGCATTACGAGGCTACGGCAATCTAGTGATTGTGAAGCATAATGATAATTACTTAAGTGCATACGCGCATAACGACCGACTATTAGTATCTGAAGGGCAAAGTGTGAAACCAGGGCAGAAGATTGCAACAATGGGAAGCTCTGGAGCCAGCAGTGTTAGGCTGCACTTTGAGATTCGTTACCAAGGTAAATCCGTCAATCCAAAACGATATTTACCTTAAATACAATACCAACTAATCACGTATTGTATTAAGTGACATAGTCATTTAGCGACATATGAAGTTGTAATGTCATGCTAATTTCGCCAGGGGGAGGCGTTATGAGTATAAGCAATGCAGTAACCAAAGAAGAGTTCGATCTTGACCAAGTAACCACGGAATCGGAAATACTTGAGCAAGGGAAGCGAACAGCTACTAAGAAAGCCGAAGTTAAAGAAGAAACTGAAGTTACTTCTAAGAGTTTAGATGCGACGCAACTGTATCTAGGCGAAATCGGTTTCTCACCACTACTAACCGCTGAAGAAGAGGTGCTTTACGCACGTCGAGCTCTACGCGGTGATGAAGCAGCACGCAAACGCATGATCGAAAGTAACCTGCGTTTGGTAGTGAAAATTTCCCGTCGTTATAGCAACCGTGGCTTGGCACTTCTCGATCTAATCGAAGAAGGCAACCTAGGTTTGATTCGCGCCGTAGAGAAATTTGACCCAGAGCGTGGCTTCCGTTTTTCTACTTACGCGACATGGTGGATTCGTCAGACCATAGAGCGTGCCCTGATGAATCAGACTCGCACTATCCGTTTGCCTATTCATGTTGTGAAAGAGCTGAACATCTACCTACGTACTGCAAGAGAACTATCACAAAAGCTTGACCACGAACCAACAGCTGAAGAGATCGCTTCTAAGCTAGATAAGCCGGTTGGTGATGTGAGTAAGATGCTTCGTCTAAACGAAAGAGTGAGCTCTGTAGATACGCCAATTGGTGGTGATGGTGAGAAAGCACTGTTGGATATTATTCCAGACATCAACAATTCTGACCCTGAGGTTTCAACTCAAGACAGTGATATCAAAAACTCACTGATCTTCTGGCTTGATGAACTGAATCCTAAGCAGAAAGAAGTGCTTGCACGTCGATTTGGACTACTAGGTTATGAACCGTCAACGCTAGAAGAAGTTGGCCGTGAAATCAGCCTGACTCGTGAGCGAGTTCGTCAAATCCAAGTTGAAGGTCTGCGTCGCCTACGTGAGATCCTAATCAAGCAAGGTCTGAACATGGAAAACCTGTTCAACGTTGAAAACGACTAAACGATATTTATTGATATCAAAAAAAACGCTGACTTAATGTCAGCGTTTTTAGTTTCTGGTGTCTTAAGTTTCTTAATTTACTAGCCTATGAGCTAGACCACTTTTGACTACAGTAGCTTCTTCAAGCGGTATAACTCTTCTAGTGCCTGGCGTGGTGTTAGATCATCAGGATCCACGTTCGCTAATGCTTGTTCTACTTCACTTGGCTCAGGGATAAGGCTCAGTTGGTTTGCTATATCAACGCCGCTTGGCTTCGATGTAGGAGATTCAATACTCAATGCTTCAAGTTGTGTCAGCTTCGCACGAGCGTTCTTGATCACGGCCTTTGGTACACCAGCTAATCCTGCAACTGCTAAGCCGTAAGATTTACTCGCTGCGCCTTCTTGAACTGCGTGCATAAAGGCGATGCTGTCACCGTGCTCTACTGCGTCTAAGTGAACGTTGGCTAGAGTTGGTATCTGGTTTGGTAGTTCGGTTAGCTCAAAGTAGTGTGTGGCAAACAGTGTCATCGCATTAATTTGATTCGCCAGCCACTCTGCACTTGCCCAAGCTAGAGATAGACCATCGTAAGTACTGGTACCACGGCCGATTTCATCCATCAGCACTAGGCTGTTTGGTGTTGCATTGTGCAGGATATTAGCCGTTTCCGTCATCTCAACCATGAAGGTTGAACGCCCAGACGCTAGATCATCCGATGCACCAATTCGAGTAAAGATACGGTCGATAGAGCCAATGGTTGCGCTTTCAGCTGGTACATAACAACCGATATGCGCCATTAGCGCGATAAGTGCTGTTTGACGCATGTAAGTCGATTTACCACCCATGTTTGGACCTGTGATGATCAGCATCTTACGCTTATCGTTAAGGTCAATTGGGTTAGCAATGAATGGTTCGTCCATCACTTGCTCAACCACTGGGTGACGGCCTGCTTGGATTTGGACGCCAGCGGATTCCGTCATAGTCGGGCGGCAATAATCGAGAGTGTCTGCACGTTCGGCTAAGTTCTGTAAGACATCAAGCTGAGACACAGAAGAGGCGATGTTTTGTAGTCGCTCTAAATGTGGCAGTAGCAAATCAAACAGCTCTTCCCATAACTGCTTCTCGATAGCCAGAGCTTTCGACTTAGAGTTTAGAACTTTGTCTTCGTGCTCTTTTAGCTCGGGAATGATGTAGCGCTCAGCGTTCTTTAGTGTTTGACGACGTACATAGTGTGGCGGCACAAGGTGGCTTTGCCCGCGGCTTACCTGAATAAAGAAACCGTGTACGTTGTTGTAACCCACTTTTAGTGTGTCGATACCATGACGTTCACGCTCTTCTTGTTCGAGTTGGTCAAGGAATTCGGTTGCACCAGCGGCTAGGTTACGCCACTCGTCTAGTTCAGCATTGTAGCCTTCTGCGATTACACCGCCATCGCGGATAACCACGGGCGGGTTCTCTTTGATGGCGCGCTCTAATAGCTCTGAGACCTCATCTAAAGGAGAAGCATACTGAGCTAACTGAGTGAGGTATGGGTGCTTAAGCTGGGTTAGCGTTTCTGCAAGTTCTGGTAGGTATTCCATCGCTTGACGAAGTCGCGCCATATCACGAGGGCGAGCCGAGCGAAGTGCTAATCGAGCCAAAATACGCTCAATGTCACCGATCTGTTTCAGGGTTGGCTGTAGTTCAGTAAATAGCGCTAAATCTTTCATTTCACCAATCGCGTCTAGGCGCTGATCGAGTGCCGAGATATTACGCATTGGTTGATGTAACCAACGCTTAAGCATACGACTACCCATTGCGGTTGCAGTGTGGTCCAGCACTTCAGCAAGGGTGTTGTCTGTTCCACCGCTAAGGTTTTGTGTGATCTCTAGGTTGCGGCGAGTTGCAGCATCAAGGATCACCGAGTGATCTTGCTTGTCCATGGTCAGTGAACGGATATGTGGCAGCGCTGTGCGTTGGGTATCTTTCACATACTGAATAAGACAGCCGGCTGCACACAAGCCAAGCTTCGCGCCTTCAACCCCAAAACCAACAAGGTCACGAGTACCAAACTGTTGGTTCAACTGCTGCTTAGCGGTATCTAGTTCAAATTCCCAGACTGGGCGGCGACGATTACCAGTACGGCTTGCCATTAATTCAACGGGTTCGAAATCTTCAGGGAACAACAACTCACGCGGAGAGGTTCTCTGCAGTTCTGCTGCCATTGCTTCTTCGGTTTCAGGCTCACACAGTTGGAATCGGCCTGAGGTAATGTCTAGCGTCGCGTAACCAAACTTGCCATTGTGGTGGTAGATAGCGGCAATCAAATTGTCGACGCGTTCAGAAAGCAGTGCTTCGTCAGTTACGGTACCTGGTGTCACGATACGCACAACCGCACGTTCTACAGGGCCTTTTGAAAGTGCTGGATTACCAATCTGTTCACAAATTGCTACGGATTCCCCGAGTTGCACTAACTTAGCTAGATACCCCTCAACGGCATGGTATGGGACGCCGGCCATTGGGATTGGCTCACCATTTGAAGAGCCGCGTTTGGTCAGTGAAATATCGAGGAGTTGAGACGCTTTTTTGGCGTCATCGTAGAAAAGCTCGTAGAAATCGCCCATGCGGTAGAACAGCAGAATTTCTGGGTTTTCTGCTTTCAGTTTTAGGTACTGCTGCATCATGGGGGTATGTTTTTGATCGGCTTTCACAGTTAACTTCTTTCGTTTATTTCTATTGCGGCTTAGGATACGTGAAAGCGTTTCGTGCGAAAAGCGGCTGAAGCGAAAAGATGCGTATCCAAATGTTCTAATGGTAAATAAAGGGAAGCTGATAATGCAGATGACTCAAGATCTTAGTGAAAAACTCGGACTGTTGCTTGCAGAGCACAATCAGGTGTTGGTCACCGCCGAGTCTTGTACTGGTGGCGGTGTAGCAAGTGCGGTAACGGATATCGCGGGCAGCTCTGCTTGGTTTGATCGCGCTTTTGTCACGTATAGCAATGAAGCAAAGCAAGAGATGATTGGCGTACAGCTAGAAACCTTAGTGGAATTTGGTGCGGTCAGTGAACCTGTCGTCATAGAAATGGCTAAAGGAGCGCTAGAGCATTCGAACGGAACCATCGCGGTGTCAATTAGTGGTATTGCAGGTCCTGGTGGCGGTACAAAAGAGAAGCCCGTTGGTACGGTATGCTTTGCTTGGAAGGCGCTAAGTGGTTGGAATAAAGTGGAAACGCATGTATTTGCCGGTGACAGATCACAAGTACGCCAACAAGCCACGCACCATGCCCTGCAAGTTATTTATGATTACCTATCAATGGAAGACAAGTAACATTTGTACAAATTATTTTCATACAGGTATAGACACTGTATGAATCAACAGTATAATAAAAGCCAATTAGTCACCCCTATGTGGGTTCGAAATAGATTCTAAATCGCTTGTTTCACGACAACCGATTATCTGGAGATAGTAATGGACGAGAATAAACAAAAAGCGTTAGCCGCAGCCCTTGGTCAGATTGAAAAACAATTTGGTAAAGGCTCTATCATGCGTCTTGGTGACAACCGCACAATGGATGTAGAAACAATTTCTACTGGTTCTCTATCTCTAGATATCGCACTAGGTGCTGGTGGTCTACCGATGGGGCGTATCGTTGAAATCTATGGTCCAGAATCTTCAGGTAAAACAACGCTAACCCTTGAGCTGATTGCTGCAGCACAAAAAGTAGGTAAAACTTGTGCTTTCGTTGATGCTGAGCACGCACTAGACCCAATCTACGCTCAAAAGCTTGGTGTTGATATCGATGCACTTCTTGTTTCTCAACCAGATACTGGTGAACAAGCTCTAGAAATCTGTGATGCGCTAGCGCGTTCTGGTGCTATCGACGTATTGGTTGTCGACTCAGTAGCAGCACTAACACCAAAAGCTGAAATCGAAGGCGAAATGGGCGACAGCCACATGGGTCTTCAAGCTCGTATGCTTTCTCAAGCAATGCGTAAGCTGACTGGTAACCTTAAGCAGTCTAACTGTATGTGTATCTTCATTAACCAAATCCGTATGAAGATTGGTGTAATGTTTGGTAACCCAGAAACAACAACGGGTGGTAACGCACTTAAGTTCTACGCATCTGTTCGTCTTGATATTCGCCGTACTGGCTCTATCAAAGAAGGTGACGAGATCGTTGGTAACGAAACGCGCATTAAGGTTGTTAAGAACAAGATTGCTGCACCGTTTAAACAAGCTGAAACTCAAATCCTATACGGCCAAGGCTTTAACCGCGAAGGTGAGCTGATTGACCTAGGTGTTAAGAACAAGCTAGTTGATAAAGCAGGCGCTTGGTACAGCTACAAAGGCGATAAGATCGGTCAGGGTAAATCGAACTCTTGTAAGTTCCTACGTGAAAACCCAGAGATCGCTCTAGAGCTAGATACTAAACTTCGTGACTTGCTACTGACTCCTGCTGTTTTAGAAGAGAAAGAAGCAGAAAAAGAAGAAGAGAACGAAGAGTTTTAATCTAAATCGTTACTCTTAGCTAAGAACTTGAAGCCTCGCATTGTATGCGGGGCTTTTTTATTGGCTGACACATTCACCGCACTTCTTCAGTTTCTCATTTCGGCGTTCGCTATCTGCAACCCCCTCAAAGCTAAGCCAGTGATTTTTGAGCGACAAGATCATTTATTGCTGTGGTTTGCCTTTGCAGTAAAAGGACTCTAGTAAGGGGTTAATAATGGATGGGTAAATATTGAGGCCGTCTAGCTTCTGTTTGAAGATATTTTGACTCTTTCGATTGTTGGTAAAAACAAAAGCATACATTGAAATGATGTTGTCTCGGAAAGCTGAATTAGTGATACGAATGTAGATATTTTTTACATTGCACTGCGATAGCTCGAGGTGATTGATGTATGAGGTCATTTCGGGGGCAGTGATTGTATTTGATTGGTCATGAACATAAAGCGTGGCACTACCAAACGAATAGGACTGGTAGTTGTCTTTATCTAAAAATGGCGCTCGTTCTTTGTTGTAATGAATGGAGTAGTAGGCGACCAATATGATGCCAAACCACAGGGCACATAAATTTAACGTAAATTGACGAGGAAACTTGGTTTTCGTTTTTTGATTACTGACTGGTTGCTGTAAATCTGGGCTTATCTTTGCGTCATCAATGTTAGTGTCTGCATTTGCCAATTCAAGTTGCACTTCAGCCTCAGCGAACGGCTTAATTTCTTCAATTTGCAGAGCTTGTTGCTTTGGTGAAATCACCAATAAGTAACCTTGCTTACTGATTGTTTTGAGCTCGAGCTCGTTAGTGTCTAATTTTTTGAATACTTTACGAATATAACTAATGGTGTTGGTTAGAGATTGATCGGTAACCAATACACCTTGCCAACACTCTTCAAATAACTCCTCTCGCGAAACGCATCTATCTTGGTGCTTTAACAAGTACAACAGAACCTTGAATGGTAGAGGGCGCATGCTGACCGTGATATCCACTGGATGGTGAGTCAGCGTCCTTATCTCAGTATCAATAGTGACGGAATCGGTGATATTACGCGTTTGATTCATGGGCTCAGTAATTTAAATGGAGTTCATTTTGGCGGGCGGTACTTTAAGCATAGGAGTGCTGTCTGTAACTGTAAAATCTCATTGGTTATATAAAGATTACATTTAGCTATGTGGTTATGTTTTTGTTTGGCAATGGTTTGTGGTGGAAGCGATGGCTGGTTGCTAACGTAATGCCGCCTCGAGCTTGGGTGATAGCTTGACTTCTAATCGTTGTTTTAAAGGTAATTAGGATGCCAGAAATTAAACAGAAAAACTCTCAATCGGTGAATCAGCTGTTGCAAGAGTATAAGGACGCCACTTCCATAGAGTCCTTTCAACTGGATGTCGTTCAGTCTCTTACTAAGATTTTTGCCGATAAAGATAAGAGTATTGAACACTGCGACAAGGTGACCTTACTAAAGGTTGCTCAGCAGCATATTGATCAAGAAATTGATTTCTCTCTTTCTGTTGGTTTCGACGATGCGGTTCCTATCCTCAATCAAATACGAAAAGTAATCGAAGCTGCCTAAGCGTTGAATTTGCGCCCGAGGGTTAATAAACGTTTTTACTGACTGCGCAGGTGCAAATTATGAATGACATATAGATAAGAGATGTTCGATTTGAATGTCTTTAGATAATAGCAACACAGTCAGCTAGAACAGCCATTTTAAGAATTACATTGAAAGGAATAAACATGAACACAGTGACATTTATGGGCGATAAAATCGCACTAGCAGGTGACTTCCCACAAAAAGGTGAAGTACTTACTACACCAGCAATGACATCGGTATCGCTAGCACCACTAACGATTTCAGAAAAACAAGCTGATTTTAAACTGATCTACTTGTTCCCAAGCGTTGATACACCAGTATGTTCAAGCAGTACTAAGGTGATCTCTGAACTAGCAGAGCTAAAATCAGAGTCAGTAGATGTATACACGGTTTCAACCGATCTGCCATTTGCGCTTGCTCGTTACCAAGAGAGCGAAGGTGTGGAAGGTGTGGAGCAGCTATCGGTATTCAAAAATCCAGAGCTATTAAAAGCATTCGGTACACAGTTTGAAGAGCATGCACTATCTGGCTTGTCAGCTCGTGCCGTTATTCTACTAGATGCGAACAACGTAGTGTTGCACAGCGAACTGGTTTCGGAAGTGACTGAAGAGCCAAACTACAACGCTATTGTTGAAGCTCTAAAAGCTTAATCATAGCGAGAGGCCTTGGTGAATTTTGGGCACCAAGGCTTGACCGTTAATTACGCGAAACTTTATTGATTACAATATTTTGCTGAACCTTAGCAGGTTTCAGTCTACGCTTATAATTCCGATGCTTGCTGTGGATGATAGGCAAGTAAGTAAAGAATAGAATTAAATAAGATACAAGGTGTCACGCATTGATAAAATCTAAGCCTGCAATTTTTGTCATGATTTCAGCGTTAGGTGCATTGATTCTGGCAATTGTATTACTCATTCAACCTATCTCTTTAAGAGGTAGCCAGTGGGCGTGTAACCTCAAACATTTGGGCTTTGTTACGCCGTCGTATGCGCGGTACTCTGAGTTGAATGAATTTATGCTGTACTCATTTAGTTCTGACGAAGATTTTTTTGTCAGCGATAGGATTCAAACCGTGAATCAGCAGGGGGCAGTCGAAACGGCAGAGGTAGTGTTTGTCGGAAAATACACATTGCAAGATAATCATTTAGAGATGGTATTTAATGAAGTGAACTTCAGACATAAACACCCGAATGACATGATCAATCGTAATCAGGCGCTGTATAAGGGTTTTACGATTCAATATGATATTGAATTGGAAGATGATTTTCTTTATCTGTTCTCTGCCAATAATAGTGAAGAGTTCAATCATATCTGCACTAAGCGCTAGCCTTCCATAATCAGTAATACCCAGTGCGTTCTCTTACTTATCAGAGTTGATTGAAGCCTCCTCCATAAACATTCATCACACCGGTTTTCTTCATATCTACTTGGTACAACCTAGTGGAATATTCTTCATTTTCGCTAATTCCAACTAAAATCCTACCCAAGGGCGTCTTTTCTACAAGAAAACTAGTCGAAGCCTTAACCATGATCTACAATACGGCAAAATTCTAACTCGACTATTTTCAGGAAGAGCTGCATGTACATGAGCACTGATGAGGTTCGCAACGCGTTCCTTAAGTTCTTTGAGAGCAAAGGACACCAAATCGTAGACAGTTCATCGTTAGTTCCACATAACGATCCAACCCTGCTATTCACTAACGCAGGTATGAACCAATTCAAAGATTGTTTCTTAGGCGCCGAGAAGCGTGCCTACACTCGAGCGACTACGGCTCAACGTTGTGTACGTGCTGGCGGTAAACACAATGACCTTGAAAACGTAGGTTTCACGGCTCGTCACCACACATTCTTTGAAATGCTTGGTAACTTCAGCTTTGGTGACTACTTCAAAGAGGACGCGATTGCGTTTGCTTGGGAATTCCTAACAGAAACTCTACAACTGCCAAAAGATCGTCTATTGGTAACGGTATACGAGACAGATGACGAAGCATTCGATATCTGGAACAAGAAAGTAGGTGTACCTGCTGACCGTATCGTTCGCATTGGCGACAAAGAAGGCGGTAAACAGTTCGAGTCTGACAACTTCTGGACAATGGGTGACACAGGTCCTTGTGGTCCATGTACTGAGATTTTCTACGATCACGGTGAACACATTTGGGGCGGCCGTCCAGGCACTCCTGAAGAAGATGGTGACCGTTTCATCGAGATCTGGAACAACGTATTCATGCAGTTCAACCGTCACGCAGACGGCACAATGGAACCGCTACCTAAGCCTGCTGTTGATACAGGTATGGGTATTGAGCGTATCTCTGCAATCATGCAAGGCGTACACTCAAACTACGAAATCGATGTATTCCAAAAGCTAATCAAAGCAACGGCTGAAACGATCGGTTACGAAGACCTATCAAACCAGTCGCTACGCGTTATCGCTGACCACATCCGTTCTTGTTCATTCCTGATCGCTGATGGCGTTATGCCTTCAAACGAAGGTCGTGGTTACGTTCTACGTCGTATTATCCGTCGTGCAGTTCGTCACGGTAACAAGCTAGGTGCACAAGGCGTATTCTTCCACAAACTTGTGGGTGTACTAGCTGAAGTGATGGGTTCTGCAGCAGACGAGCTGAAGACGCAACAAGAGCTTGTTGAAAAAGTACTTCGTATCGAAGAAGAGAACTTTGGTCGCACACTAGAGCGCGGCATGGTTATCCTGAACGAAGCACTAGACGCTCTTGAAGGCAAAGAGCTAGACGGTGAAACAGTATTCAAACTTTACGATACCTACGGCTTCCCAGCTGATTTAACTAACGACGTAGCTCGTGAGCGTGACTTCACCATTGATGAAGAAGGCTTCGAGAAGGCGATGGAAGTTCAGCGTCAGCGTGCACGTGAAGCAGGCCAATTCGGTACTGACTACAACGCGACGATTAAAGTGGAAACTAACACTGAGTTCTGTGGCTACACAGGTACAGAAGGTGCTGGTGAGATCTCTGCACTGTTCGTTGAAGGCGAAGAGGTTGCTTCTCTGTCTGCGGGCGATAAAGCAATCATCATCCTTGAGGAAACCCCATTCTACGCGGAATCAGGCGGTCAATGTGGTGATACCGGTACGCTAAAAACTGCGTCTGGTCTTTTCAAAGTTGAAGACACTCAAAAGCTAGGTAACGCATTTGCACACCACGGTGAGCTAGTTGAAGGTGTGTTCGCGAAAGGCGATAAAGTAGAAGCAACAGTAGACGCTGAGCGTCGTGCTGCTATCTCACTAAACCACTCTGCAACTCACTTACTTCATGCTGCACTGCGCGAAGTGCTTGGTGAGCACGTTGCTCAGAAAGGTTCTTTGGTTAAGCCAGACAACCTACGTTTTGATTTCTCTAACCTTGAAGCGGTAACACCGGCACAGATTAAAGAAGTAGAGCGTTTGGTTAACGCACAAGTTCGTAAGAACCATGCAATTGAAACCAACATCATGGACATCGAGTCAGCGAAAGAAAAAGGTGCAATGGCACTGTTTGGCGAGAAGTACGATGATGAAGTTCGCGTTCTGTCTATGGGCGATTTCTCTACTGAGCTTTGTGGTGGTATTCACGCTTCAAACACAGGTGATATTGGTCTATTCAAGATCACTTCTGAAGGTGGTATCGCAGCGGGTATTCGTCGTATCGAAGCGGTAACGGGTGAAGCTGCACTAGATGCAGTAGAAGCTCAAGCTAACGCTTACGAAGAGAAACTGGCTGAGTCAGCTAAGAAAGCGAAATCTCTAGAGAAAGAAATCCAACTACTTAAAGAAAAGATGGCTGCAGCAGAAAGTGCAAACATCATGGGCAAAGTAGAAGAGATCTCTGGTACTAAGGTACTGGTTGCTGCTATTGAAGGTGCAGACAACAAGAACCTACGTACTATGGTTGATAATGCTAAAAACCAAGTGGGTAGCGGCATCATCCTGATCGCTAACGTAGCAGACGGTAAAGTTGGCTTGATTGCTGGTGTAACTAAAGACCTTATCGGCAAAGTAAAAGCTGGTGATCTCGTTAAGATGGTTGCTGAGCAAGTTGGCGGTAAAGGTGGCGGTCGTCCAGATATGGCTCAAGCGGGCGGTACTGACGTTGAAGCACTACCTGAAGCGCTTAAATCTGTACGTACTTGGCTAGAAGAGCGTCTTTAAGCTTAAGTAATTGACACAAAGATGCCCAATCAGTTGATTGGGCATCTTTTATTTTGCCTATTGGAAGAGTGTCTCAACCAGGTTTGATTGAGATTAACCAAGAAGTTTAATGTCAGCGTTACACTTCTTGGTTAATTTTTTATTGCTTCGCCATGACGCGGAGCGTGTGTTTTTTTGTCATATATAGACATTGGTCTTGGGAAGGTGAGGACGGGTGAAAATGCCTCTTATCGTGCAGAAGT
This sequence comes from Vibrio sp. T3Y01, assembly GCF_013114525.1. Classification (NCBI taxonomy): domain Bacteria; kingdom Pseudomonadati; phylum Pseudomonadota; class Gammaproteobacteria; order Vibrionales; family Vibrionaceae; genus Vibrio; species Vibrio sp. T3Y01. Next base: position 78,952 of record NZ_VTXJ01000025.1, read on the forward strand.
TTGGCGGAACGTCGGTGGGTTCAATAGAAAGAATCCAACATGTAGCAGAGAAAATCATTGAAGCGAAAAATGAAGGCAATCAGGTTGTGGTTGTGGTCTCTGCTATGTCAGGTGAAACGAATCGGTTGGTTAACTTAGCCACTCAAATTGATAGCGTACCAAATGCTAGAGAATTGGATGTGTTGTTAACGGCTGGAGAACAAGTTTCCATGGCACTGTTGGCGATGACGCTGCACAAGTTAGGTTATGAAGCGACATCGATGACGGGCTATCAAGCTGGGATTCACACCGATTCTAATCATAACAATGCGACGATCGAGCGTATTGATACTACTCCTATTCAAACCTTGTTAGACGACAATCAGATTGTGATTGTGGCTGGCTTTCAAGGTATGAACGCTAAAGGCGACATTACGACATTAGGCCGTGGTGGTTCCGATACCACAGCGGTTGCGTTAGCTGGCGCCCTTCAAGCTAAAGAGTGCCAGATCTATACTGATGTCGATGGCGTTTACTCGTGTGATCCTCGCGTTGTGAAACATTCGAAGAAGTTAGATACCTTAGACTTTCCATCGATGGAAGAGATGGCTCGTTGTGGTGCTAAGGTATTGCACCTTCCGTGCGTGCAGTACGCGTGGCAACACAATGTGCCATTGCGAGTACTTTCAAGCTTTGAAGAAGGCGAGGGTACATTGATTGCTGGCGACCAGTGTTTGAATGATATTTCTGGCCTCGCTATACAAAGAGATATGGTGCGTATCGAGTGTTTGAATGAGGACCTAGATTCTTTCTTATCGCATTGCCAACTGTTAGGAATTGAAGTCTGTAGTGTGATCGAGGGAACAGAACGGGCAGCACTCATTATTAAACAAGACATAAGTGCCAAATTAAAACTAGTTTTTGATGAGAAAATCCGTAATAGTGAACAGGTTAGTTTGTTAACTGTGGTAGGAAGCCGAACACAAGAAATTGTGGTCAGTTCACATGGATTGTTGTCTGAAGGCGAAATTGATGTACAGCATCACTTATTGCAGCAGCAGTCTTTAACTTTGGTGATATCACCAACGCAAGTCGATACGGCTGCTAACATATTACATAATGCATACATCGTAGCGCGTGAAAAGCAGGGTTATCCCCAAAAAGAAGTGCATTTTGGTTAAATAAACTCAATCGATAGTTTACGAAAATATAACTTTTGTTGGATAATGCTCTCGTAGCTAGATAAATTTAGAGATTACTCAAGGAGCAAAGAATGCTAATTTTGACTCGCCGCGTTGGCGAAACACTGATGATTGGTGATGAAGTAACAGTTACTGTACTAGGTGTTAAAGGTAACCAAGTACGTATTGGTGTTAACGCACCTAAAGAAGTATCTGTTCACCGTGAAGAGATCTACATGCGCATTCAAGCTGAAAAAGGTAATGGTAACGTTGCATCTGGCAACTACTAATACTTTGCGTAGAGAAGAGGCTAGCATTACTGCTAGCCTTTTTTGATCTTGAGGAATGGTAATTCGATGTCGAAATATTGGTTCATCGGATAACGTGTTTGTTTTGATTTTACAGAATGAATACTTCACCAAGTTAGATGCTATTGGTAATTGCTGGGTGTGATAGCGGACGGTGAAATTTCTTTGCCACACTTCAAGATTTATTGGCTTCCCCTATAGCGCAAATACGCATCCCGTAGTATTGTTCATCCAGCGGTAGCACTTGCTGCTGGAGAAATCAGATAATTGTTTTTAGCGGTTTATTATTGCCAATCTTTCGCCTTAATTTTTAAGGGAAAAAGCGCGCTTTTGATGTTATAAGTTCAAATTGCAAGCGCTTTGATTAAATAGCAAACGGTTGAGTGTTTTTGTCCAATTTTTTTCAATAAAGTGTTTGACATATTTTCGGTAAAACGTAATATGTGCCTCCGCAAGACGGTGAGGTGGCCGAGAGGCCGAAGGCGCTCCCCTGCTAAGGGAGTATGTGGTTTGTAGCTGCATCGAGGGTTCGAATCCCTCCCTCACCGCCATTTCTTGCGAGTCTAAAGTTAGCAGCTTAGACAATGTAAATGTGCGTCCTTAGCTCAGCTGGATAGAGTACCTGGCTACGAACCAGGCGGTCGGAGGTTCGAATCCTCCAGGACGCGCCATTCTCTCTTCTCTTACTTGTAAGTGATGTGAGAATAATGAATTAGGTGAGGTGGCCGAGTGGCCGAAGGCGCTCCCCTGCTAAGGGAGTATGTGGTTTGTAGCTGCATCGAGGGTTCGAATCCCTCCCTCACCGCCATTCATTACAGGCCGATGGCCTTTTTTTTTCTTCGTAGCAAGAAGAATGTGATATATTTCACAACTTCATTCTTAATGAATGAACACCGTGCGTCCTTAGCTCAGCTGGATAGAGTACCTGGCTACGAACCAGGCGGTCGGAGGTTCGAATCCTCCAGGACGCGCCACTATTTAAGGGTCTGTTGATCCTTGTATTGACTAAGTTGATACTAAAACCGTGCGCTCTTAGCTCAGCTGGATAGAGTACCTGGCTACGAACCAGGCGGTCGGAGGTTCGAATCCTCCAGAGCGCGCCACTATTTAGGGTTTAGTTCTGATAAGAATGTGAATCCTGATATTGATAAATCGTTCATCGAGAATTAATATCAAAACCGTGCGTCCTTAGCTCAGCTGGATAGAGTACCTGGCTACGAACCAGGCGGTCGGAGGTTCGAATCCTCCAGGACGCGCCACTATTTAGGGTTTCCTTGTGAACTCCT
>NZ_VTXJ01000026.1:0-80563 GCF_013114525.1 Vibrio sp. T3Y01
ATATTCATCAACGAGTGCCCACACAGATTGATAGGTTTAAATTGTTAAAGAGCTTTTCCTTTTTGAGCTTCGCTCAAATCGGACGGCCATTTTAGCGATTTAAGCTTTAGTGTCAACCACTATTTTCAAAACTTTTTTCAAGCGCTTGGCTTGGCTAATTTGGCTTGCTGGTTCGTTCAGGTTTCATAAGAAGCCATCCCGTGTCAGCGAGGTGGCATTATAGAGATTTCGATCACACTGGCAAGCCCTTTTTTAAGTTTTTTTCGTTTTTTTATTCGTTCGATTAAAAAGAACTCAAAACGCCTCAAAAGTAGGCTTTTCTCTTACATATTCTTCAGTTTTTCAGTGAACAAAGAGACTTTTTCCCAGTTTGTGTACTCAACTTCCTTCGTTGTATCCGTTTCACCACCTGTCATATTCATAATAAAGCGGATCATGGTTCTATCGAACCAGTTATAGCGTGGGTAATAGAGGGCACCTGCAAATACACCGATTAAAGTCGGCTGCCATGGAGACTTGATAAGGAACTTCTTAATATAAGCACTGCCTTCTGGTGTATCTTTGCCTTGGTCTTCTTTACGCGCCGTTAAGTTCACGCAGAAGAACGCAACCTTGCTTGATTGCAACTGAGTAAGGTTGGCATCAATAAATTGATATAGCTTCTTATTAAGGTGGCCATAACGAATCGATGCGCCAATCAGCACTCTGTCGTACTGAGCAAAGTCCACCTTGCCAATAGTGTGCAGATCTTGAAGCTCACATTCGAACTCACTCATTTCTTCTTTTATATAGTTCAAGATTTTCTTGGTCTGCCCTTCACGGCTTGAATACAAAAATAACGCTTTTGCCACAATGTTGTCCTTAGCTACGCCAAAACGTAGGGGTCAATAAGATTAATAAGGTGAAGATTTCTAATCGGCCAAACAGCATAGATACGATAAGTACCCATTTTGCTTTGTCGTTCACATCGCCAAAGTGCACCGCGACTTCACCAAGGCCCGGGCCAAGGTTATTTAATGTCGCCGCTACCGCAGAGAAAGCACTCAACTCGTCCATACCAGTTGCAATAAGAGCCAGCATACAAACCACAAACACTAATGCGTATGCAGAGAAGAAGCCCCAGACCGCATCTACAACACGTTGTGGTAGTGCAGAACCGCCAACCTTGATGGTATAGACAGCCCGTGGGTGAACAAGACGCTTCATTTCACGAGCACCTTGCAGAGTAAGTAGTAAGATTCGAATCACTTTCATACCACCACCCGTAGAACCTGCACATCCCCCTATAAAAGAAGAGAACAAAAGCAGTACGGGTAAGAACAATGGCCACTCTGAGAAACCCGTCGTTGTAAAACCCGCGGTCGTAGAGATAGACACGGTTTGGAACAAGGCTTGGTCGAAAGCATCATAGTACGAATCATAAGAGTGGTGATTGAGCAGTAATAAGAAACAAACCAAGAACAGTACTGCCTGAATAAAGATAAAGGCGCGGAACTCAGGATCTTTCCAATAATACTTAGGATGCACACCACCCGAAGCAAATGCAGCAAAATGAAGAGAGTAATTACATGCAGATATAAGCAGGAACACCACGGTAATCATGTTAATAGCCGGGCTGTTGAAATAGCCCATGCTTGCATCGTGAGTGGAGAAGCCACCAATAGCAATAGTAGAAAAGCTATGACTGATTGCATCAAAGAAGCTCATACCGGCTAGCCAAAACGCCACCGCACAAGCAATGGTTAGGCTGAGATAGATGTACCACAGCGCTTTTGCCGTTTCAGCGATACGCGGAGTCATTTTGCTGTCTTTTACCGGGCCTGGAATCTCAGCTCGGTACAACTGCATACCACCGATACCCAGAACAGGAAGAATGGCTACCGCCAATACGATGATACCCATACCACCGAACCATTGCAGGAACTGGCGATAAAACAAGATCGCCTTAGGTAAATCATCAAGGCCGACAATCACCGTCGCACCGGTAGTGGTTAGTGCAGAAAAGGATTCGAAGAAGGCATCGGTTACCGAAACATTGGGGTTATCAGCGATCAAAAACGGCAACGCACCCGCACTACCGATTACCGTCCAAAACAGAACCACAATCAAAAAGCCATCGCGCGCTTTTAACTCATGCTTATAACGTCGGTTTGGAAACCAACACGTCGCACCACAAAATAACAGAACAAAGAAAGTCGTTACAAATGGCACACCCGCACCATCTCGATAGATCAGAGCGACTAACGCAGGTGCGAGCATTGATACACTAAAAAGTGCTAATAATAATCCGACGATTCGAATAATTGAGCGAAATTGCATGAGCTATTGAACGAAGCGAAATGCTTCACACTTCCTAGTTGTCTTTGACTTTCGTTACCAGTGCCTTAGCACCGCTTTTATTGATCATGGTTTGGGTAAACGCATCTACCTGCAGGAGCTCTATCTCAATAATAAGCTCAACTTGCACACCATAATCCGCTTGGACCTCAACAGCCTGATGCTGAGCCATGATGGATTGTGCGATTGGCACAAAGCCATAGTCTAACTCTAGCCGTAATTTTGTGGTTATTTTTTTCTCGATAGTTTGAAGCAGCTTGAGAGCTTGTTGCACTCCGCCACCATAAGCTTTAACCAAACCACCAGTTCCAAGCTTAATTCCACCAGAGTAACGCGTGACGACAGCCGTTAATTCACCCACACCAGATCCAGACAATTGCGCCAAGATAGGCTTACCCGCGGTACCGGAGGGTTCTCCATCATCACTAAAGCCCCAAAGCATTGAGTCTTCAGGTCGACCAGCAACAAAGCCCCAACAATTATGTCGCGCTGAAGCGTGCTCTTTTTTTACCTGCTCTACGAACTGCTTCGCGGCTCCTACACTTGGAGTATGCGCAAGGTGGGTAATAAAGATGCTCTTCTTGATCTCTTCTTCAAACAAAGCTGGAGCTGACGGTATTAAATAAGGCTGTTCATTCATATCGTTAACTTAATTAATAAGAGCGGCGAAGTGTATCACGCGTGAATAATAAGGGTTAGAGGATCTGTGCTATCGCACAATGTTAAACAATTGTTTAAAAAATGTATTGAAATTCATCTTACAGAGGTACAGACTAAGATAACTGGTCTTACCAGGTATTCTACAATAATAGAAAGACAACAAGATTCTCTCAAACAATCGTGGATTGTATGTCATGGAGATAGACAATGATTTACCAAGCTAACACCCTACAGGTAAAGGAATTACAAGATGGCATTGCAGAATTAAGCTTCTGCGCTCCAGCCTCTGTAAACAAACTCGACCTTGCTACTTTAGAATCACTAGACAAAGCGTTAGACGCTCTTAAAGCTCACGCAGGACTACGTGGTTTAATCTTAACTTCAAACAAAGACGCGTTCATTGTAGGCGCAGACATCACTGAATTTCTTGGTCTATTTGCTAAGCCAGAATCAGAACTTGATGAATGGTTAAGATTTGCAAACTCCATCTTCAGCAAGCTAGAAGACCTTCCTGTTCCAACTCTTTCAATGATGCGCGGCCATGCCCTAGGCGGCGGTTGTGAATGTGTATTGGCAACTGACTTCCGTATCGGTGACAAGACTACCAGCATTGGCTTACCTGAAACCAAACTTGGCATCATGCCTGGCTTTGGTGGTTGTGTGCGCCTGCCTCGCGTTATTGGTGCTGACAGTGCAATGGAAATCATCACTCAAGGCAAAGCATGCCGAGCTGATGAAGCACTAAAAATTGGCTTGTTAGACGCGATTGTAGAAACAGACCAACTGCTAGAGTCGGCAATCAATACCGTTTCTCTGGCTGCTAATGAAAAACTAGACTGGCAATTACGCCGCAAACAGAAAACATCAGCATTATCGCTAAGCAAACTCGAAGCGATGATGAGCTTTACCATGGCGAAAGGCCTCGTTGCTCAAAAAGCTGGCCCTCACTACCCAGCTCCGATTACTTCAGTAATTGCTATTGAAGAAGCGGCACGAAGCGATCGTGATGCTGCACTCGATATCGAACGTAAACACTTCATCAAGCTAGCGAAATCTGAAGAAGCCAAAGCACTAGTTGGTCTGTTCCTAAATGACCAATACATCAAAGGTCTTGCTAAAAAAGCAGGTAAGTCAGCAACCAAAGACACTCAACGTGCTGCTGTACTAGGTGCAGGCATCATGGGTGGCGGCATTGCTTACCAATCTGCGTTGAAAGGCGTGCCAGTGATGATGAAAGACATCGCACAAGCATCGCTTGACCTTGGTATGAACGAAGCGTCTAAGCTATTGAATAAGCGCCTATCTCGCGGTCGCCTAGATGGCTTCAAGATGGCAGGTATCCTGTCTTCGATTACTCCAAGCTTGCATTACGCTGGTGTTGAGCAATCAGACGTTGTCGTAGAAGCCGTGGTGGAGAATCCAAAAGTAAAAGCAGCGGTACTGAGCGAAGTGGAAGGCCTAGTCGGTGAAGACACTGTACTGACCTCAAATACTTCTACGATTCCTATCAACCTGCTAGCGAAATCTCTGAAACGCCCAGAAAACTTCTGTGGTATGCACTTCTTTAACCCAGTGCACCGCATGCCTTTGGTTGAGATCATCCGTGGCGAGCACACTTCAGAAGAAACGATTAATCGCGTTGTGGCTTACGCAGCGAAGATGGGCAAATCCCCTATCGTTGTAAATGATTGCCCAGGCTTCTTCGTTAACCGTGTACTTTTCCCTTACTTTGGCGGTTTCAGCATGTTGCTACGTGACGGCGCTGATTTCACTAAGATCGATAAAGTCATGGAGCGTAAGTTCGGTTGGCCAATGGGTCCTGCTTACCTACTAGACGTTGTAGGCCTGGACACAGCACACCACGCACAAGCTGTGATGGCGCAAGGTTTCCCAGAGCGTATGGGCAAAGAAGGTCGTGATGCGATTGATGCACTTTACGTTGCTGAAAAATACGGTCAGAAAAACGGTAGCGGTTTCTACACATACAGCGTAGACAAGCGTGGTCGCCCGAAGAAGACCTTCTCTGAAGACATTCTTCCTATCTTGGCTGACGTATGCCAAGCACCACAAGATTTTGATGACCAAACAATTATCCAACGTGTGATGATTCCAATGATCAACGAAGTCGTTCTTTGTTTAGAAGAAGGCATCATCGCGACACCGCAAGAAGCGGATATGGCACTGGTTTACGGTTTAGGCTTCCCTCCATTCCGAGGCGGCGTATTCCGTTACTTAGACAGTGTGGGTATTGGTAACTTCGTAGAAATGGCGAAGGGCTACCAAGACTTAGGTGCAATGTACCAAGTTCCTCAACTATTGCTTGATATGGCTGCGAAAGGCGAAAGCTTTTACGACGCTCAACAAGCAAGTTCTCTGTAACCCACATTTGGAAAAGGAATAGCAAAATGAATAATGTAGTTGTTGTTGATTGCCTTCGCACCCCAATGGGACGTTCCAAAGGTGGAGCTTACCGTCACACTCGCGCTGAAGATCTGTCTGCACATTTAATGAAGGGTATTTTAGAGCGTAATCCAGAAGTTAACCCTTCAGAGATCGAAGATATCTACTGGGGCTGTGTACAGCAAACATTAGAGCAAGGCTTCAACGTTGCACGTAACGCTGCGCTACTGGCTGGTTTACCAATTGAGATTGGTGCCGTCACAGTTAACCGTTTGTGTGGTTCATCTATGCAAGCTCTGCATGATGCAACTCGCTCAATCATGGTTGGTGATGCGGAAATTTGCCTAATCGGTGGTGTGGAACACATGGGCCACGTACCAATGACACACGGTGTTGATTTCCACCCTGGCATGTCAAAGAACGTAGCAAAAGCTGCAGGTATGATGGGCCTAACCGCTGAAATGCTTGGTAAGCTGCATGGCATTAGCCGTGAAGACCAAGATGCATTCGCTGCACGTTCACACGCTCGTGCACAAGCAGCAACGGTTGAAGGTCGTTTTAAAAACGAAATTCTACCGACAGAAGGTCACGCTGCTGACGGTTCACTGTTTACTCTAGATTACGATGAAGTGATTCGCCCAGAAACCACGGTTGAAGGCCTATCTCAGCTGCGCCCTGTATTTGACCCTGCCAACGGTACAGTAACTGCAGGTACTTCATCAGCTCTGTCTGATGGAGCATCGGCAATGCTTATCATGAGTGAAGAGAAAGCTAACGCACTGGGTCTTAAGATTCGTGCTCGCGTTAAGTCTATGGCTATCGCAGGCTGCGATCCTTCAATCATGGGTTACGGCCCAGTACCTGCAACTCAAAAAGCGCTGAAGCGTGCAGGTTTAACAATTGAAGACATGGGTGTGATTGAGCTGAATGAAGCGTTCGCGGCGCAATCTCTACCTTGTGCTAAAGACCTAGGTCTACTGGATGTGGTTGACGAAAAAGTGAACCTTAATGGCGGTGCAATTGCACTCGGCCACCCACTAGGCTGTTCAGGTTCTCGTATCTCTACAACGCTAATCAACCTAATGGAAGCGCAAGACGTGAAATATGGATTAGCAACCATGTGTATTGGTTTAGGCCAAGGTATTGCAACGGTATTTGAACGCCCATAGCACTTATCGACGGTAATATTTGTCGGATAATCTTATGTGCAGCTATATTTATATAGCTGCACTTTTTATTTCCAGCTATCAGAAAACGGTAGGTTCGTTCAGCAAACCGAATCAGGAGGAAAGTAGCCAACGATATCTATGCATAAAACGCATAGATTCAATGTTGATGTTTCATTATTTTTTCTCCAATGATTCAACTAAAGTTACTTCAGTTTCCTAATATTTCTCCCATGGAGCAGATCATGTTTAAAGCACTTGTACTAAACCAAGAAGACAAAAAAACTATCGCATCAGTTTCTCAAATTGAAGAGTCTCAATTACCAGAAGGTAACGTGAAGATCGATGTAAGCTACTCTTCTTTGAACTACAAAGATGGTTTGGCGATTACAGGTAAAGGGCGCATTGTTCGCAACTTCCCTATGGTTCCTGGTATTGACCTTTCTGGTGTGGTTTCACAATCTGATGACCCTCGCTACAAAGCAGGCGACGAAGTGGTTCTAACTGGTTGGGGTGTTGGTGAAGGTCACTGGGGTGGCATGGCTGAGAAAGCAAGCCTAAACGGTGACTGGTTAGTACCAATGCCTAAAGGCTTAGACGCTAAGAAAGTAATGGCGATTGGTACAGCAGGCTTCACAGCAATGCTTTGTGTTCAAGCAATTGTTGATGCAGGCATCAAACCTGAAGACGGTGAAATCCTAGTGACTGGCGCAAGTGGTGGTGTAGGTAGCGTGTCTATCACTCTACTAAACCAGCTAGGTTACAAAGTAGCAGCAGTAACAGGTCGAGCTTCAGAAAATGGTGAGCTATTAAAATCACTAGGTGCGACTCGCATTGTTGAGCGTGCTGAACTAGAAGAGCCAGCGAAACCACTTGAGAAACAAATGTGGGCTGGTGCTATCGACACTGTAGGCAGCAAAGTACTTGCGAAAGTATTGGCACAAATTGATTACAACGGTGCGGTTGCAATCTGTGGTCTCGCGGGTGGCTTTGACTTACCAACGACGGTAATGCCATTCATTCTACGTAACGTTCGCCTGCAAGGTGTTGATTCTGTTATGTGCCCTCGTGAAAAACGCATTAAGGCGTGGGAACAACTGGCTGAATTGCTACCTGAGTCTTTCTACAACAGCGCGACAAAAGAAGTATCTCTAGATGACGCGATTCAAGCGGCAGAAGACATCACTAACGGTCAAATCACAGGCCGTGTAGTTATCAAGCTGTAATCGCTCGCACTCTAAAGACAACACGCAATAAAACAAAAGGGCTGATCATGATCAGCCCTTTTTGCTATTTGCTACCTACTATTGAGTCTAACCTAAGCCGACATCAGCAATTCGCTTTTGAATTAACTCACCACACTCTTCTTTGACCACTCTTCTCAACCATTGCTGTGAGGCAGAAGAGTCGCAGCGTGAATGCCAAATCAACGAGTAATCAAATGGCATAAACTCGAATGGCAGCGGCTTAACGACTAAGTCATAACGCTCTGCAACCAAGTATGCCAAATCAGCAGGTACCGTAATCACTAACGGCATTCTATCGACAATCGCCAATGCCGCTTCAAGATGATAAGCACGCAGTACCATTTTTCTAGGTTGTTGATTGGCTAAAGCGTTGTCCAATAAAGCCTTTACCCCATCACTGATCGCAATCATCGCATGAGGCAAAGAGACATAATCTTCAAGGCTCAACGAGTTGTCTGCCAAGGGGTGATTTTTAGAGAGTAAGCACGACACCCCCACAGGGCCAAGGACCTCTTGATGAAGTGGTACAACACTGCCACTTGGTCGGCAAATCGCCATATCGACGCGCTCGGTACTAAGCTGCTTAAACAAATGCTCATGCTGCAGCGGGGCGAATTCTAAAGAGATATTCGGTGCTTGCTCATAAATCTTCGGCAGTGCATACGGCAAAATGGTTTGCATCGCATAATCAGTGGTCGCAATTAGAAAGCGTTCACTGCAATAGTAAGGGTCGAAATCACTAGGGCTAAGGAGTTGACGGAATGATTCCAAAGGCTGATCAATTCGCTGGCTGATCTCGAGCGCTTTTTTGGTCGGAATAAGGTGTTGGCCCTGACGAGTAAACAGAGGATCGTTGAGCAGGTCTCTTAAGCGCCCGAGTACTCGGCTGGTTGCCGACTGACTCAAGTTAAGACGAAGCGCGGCCTGGCTAACGCTACCCTCTTCAATCAATACCTTTAAAGCGACCAATAAATTAAGGTCTCTACGATAGATGTCTTCTAATTCCACGCCACTTACCTAGCTGAATACAATGATCATTGTTCACTAACTTGTTTATAGCATGCTTTAGATAAAAAAAATCCCGCAATTACGCGGGGAAGCCCAAGAAAATTTGGGGATAGTGTCGGAATGTCGTATCGGAATTTGTTTGCTGTACTTAGGTTAGTGCTCTTGCTCTTCGGCTACACTCTGCCAACGGCGCATCTCAACCCAAATACCAATAATCGTTGCTACTATGCCAAAAATAGGCATCAGTGAGGTCTCTGTCGATGAGCGTAAAACTAACGCACAAAAAGAAATAAAACAGAGAACCGAATAAATTGTTAATCTATCTAATCCTGTCAACATCGCCACTCCTTAGCTAGTTGCCTTTGTTTCAAGTTGTTATCAACTTGTTAACTAAGTTATAGGAAATGATTCTGTTTGCCAAGCACTTATTGCATATTTTTTCTGCAGACGTATTATTCACACGTTAGATAGATATAGAGATACAAACCATGACATTCAAACCTGAACTGGCAACCCATACTTTAGAAGCTGAAGGCCTGCGTTGCCCAGAGCCAGTAATGATGGTCAGGAAGACAATTAGAAACATGCAGGATGGCGATGTGTTACTGGTAAAAGCTGACGATCCGTCGACCACTCGAGATATCCCGAGCTTTTGTCGATTCATGGATCACCAGTTGGTAGGCCAAGAGACAGAAACGCTGCCATACCTGTATTTGATCAAAAAGGGATTGGAGGCTTAACGCCCCACCGAGAATCAAACATCAAAAAAAGCCGCTGGTACCTTATGTTCTCAAGCAGAACTCAGAGTACCAGCGGCTTTTTGTTTATTCATCTCTAGACTTGGTTTGCAGATAATCAAGCTGTTGTTGTAACGCTCGAATGTCTTTACGCATCGGAATAATATGTGCGACTCGAATCCAAGCCTCAACTGCAAGTCCAGTCATGATCATAGCGCCGGCGACCATTGGTAGCCACATGTCCGTCAGCACCATGCCTAATAGTGTAAGAGCAAGACCAAAGGTAAATAGATAGCTTTGGCTTTGTGGAGTAATACCCATATAACGCGTCAACATAATCATGCCCTCGTGTTCTAAACTCACAAGATTAAAATATCATGACAAGTATGACAGTTATATGTCCATTCGCTCGATAAAACCCACAATTCTGTAAGAGTATGACCTACAACACATTACTCCACTGGTTGAGTATAATAAGACTCAAAACACTCATGAGTAAAACGCAGCAGCGATAGCCAAACCAACAAATAACAGGGCTGTGATCTTACGAATCAGATCGAGAGGCATCTTATCTGCCGACAGCTTACCAATGATCACCACAGGTACGTTCGCCAGCAACATGCCTATGGTTGTACCCAGAATCACCCACGCCAAAGCATCGGCGTATTGTGCCCCTAGAATAGAAGTCGCAATCTGAGTCTTATCACCAATTTCAGCGATAAAAAACGCAATGAAGCTGGCAACAAAAGGACCACGGTTTGAGATCTGTTCGTCATCATCGAGCTTATCGGGAATCAGAATCCAGCCCGCCATTGCAATAAAGCTGACCACCAGCACCCATTTTAAAACTTCTGGCGATAAGTAATCGGCGACGACCACACCGAGCCATGCTGCAAGAGCATGATTGGCTATGGTGGCAAAGAAGATGGCTGCAATGATAGGTATCGGTTTTCGATATCGACTGGCTAATAAAAGGGATAGCAACTGGGTCTTATCACCGATCTCGGCTAAGGCGACAGTTGTAATTGAAATTGCTAAAACGCTCACGACATGCTCATTTGGGATGGAGATTATTATATTTAACCAAAGACAAACCTCGCGCCCCATCCCGGTTCACGATGCTTGTCTAAGGTCTTGCTAAGCGCCACCAAGGTGGTGGTTGCCTCGAACGCCATGATGATTTTGCATCAATTATGTTGACGAACGAACTCATTCACTAGGATATGAACAAGTAAGCTACTCCCCAAAGACCGCGAGATTCTAATCACCCACGTAGTCAAAAACAAGTGTCAAACTTATCAAAATATCTACTTGCACCGAAAAACAAACATTAAAGGCAAAAAAATCCATTAAACGACATTTTAGACCACTAATTAAACAAGATTACCCCTACTCGCTTTACGAATATCTCGGTATACTCAGAGGTTATTTTTCTCATTCATTTAAAAGAATCGCGCGAACCTGACTATGCAAAAATACGATATCAAAACCTTCCAGGGAATGATCCTCGCGCTGCAGGATTACTGGGCTCAAAACGGTTGTACCATTGTTCAACCTCTAGATATGGAAGTAGGTGCAGGCACCTCTCACCCAATGACATGTCTACGAGCACTTGGCCCAGAGCCAATGTCTACAGCTTACGTTCAACCTTCTCGTCGTCCGACCGATGGCCGTTACGGTGAAAACCCTAACCGTCTGCAGCACTACTACCAATTCCAAGTAGCGCTAAAACCATCGCCAGACAATATCCAAGAGTTGTACCTAGGCTCACTAGAGGTTCTTGGTGTTGACCCACTTGTTCACGATATTCGCTTCGTTGAAGATAACTGGGAAAACCCAACACTAGGCGCATGGGGCCTTGGTTGGGAAGTATGGCTAAACGGCATGGAAGTAACTCAGTTTACTTACTTCCAACAGGTTGGCGGCCTTGAGTGTAAGCCAGTAACTGGCGAGATCACTTACGGTATCGAGCGTCTAGCAATGTACATCCAGGAAGTAGATTCTGTTTACGACCTAGTATGGAACGTAGCACCAGACGGTTCTAACGTGACTTACGGTGACATCTTCCACCAAAACGAAGTTGAGCAATCAACATACAACTTCGAACACGCAGATGTAGATTTCCTATTCACTTTCTTCGATCAGTGCGAGAAAGAGTGTAAAGAGCTACTTGAGCTTGAGAAGCCACTTCCGCTTCCAGCTTACGAGCGTATTCTAAAAGCAGGTCACGCATTCAACATCCTTGATGCGCGCAAAGCAATCTCTGTAACAGAGCGTCAACGTTACATCCTTCGTATCCGCAACCTGACTAAATCAGTTGCTGAGGCGTACTACGCGTCACGTGAAGCGCTTGGCTTCCCAATGTGTAAGAAGGACAAATAATCATGGCGAAGAATTTTCTAATTGAACTGGGTACTGAAGAGCTACCACCAACGCAACTTCGCACTCTAGCAGAAGCATTCGCGGCAAACTTCGAAGCTGAGCTAAAAGGCGCAAACCTAGCGCACGAAGGCGTGAAATGGTACGCAGCACCTCGTCGTCTTGCTCTTAAAGTAGCAGCACTGGCTGAAGGCCAAGAAGACAAAGTTGTTGAAAAACGTGGCCCAGCAGTTTCTGTCGCATTCGATGCTGACGGCAACGCAACAAAAGCGGCTCAAGGTTGGGCTCGTGGTAACGGCATCACGGTTGAACAAGCTGACCGTCTAGTAACAGACAAAGGCGAATGGCTTCTTTTCAAACAAGAAGTAAAAGGCCAAGCAACGTCTGAAATCGTTGTTGATCTAGCGGCTAAAGCACTAGGTAACCTGCCTATCGCTAAGCCGATGCGCTGGGGTAACAAGACGACTCAGTTCATCCGTCCGGTTAAAACACTGACTATGCTGATGGGCGCTGACCTTATCGAAGGTGAGATCCTAGGCGTAGCATCTGGCCGCACTATCCGTGGTCACCGCTTCATGGGTGAGCAAGAGTTCACTATCGATTCTGCAGAGCAATACCCAGCGATCCTAGAAGAGCGCGGTAAAGTAATGGCAGATTACGAAGCGCGTAAAGCAATCATCCTTGCTGATGCTGAAAAAGCAGGTGCTGCTGTCGGTGGTATCACTGAGCTAGAAGATGATCTAGTAGAAGAAGTAACGTCTCTGGTTGAATGGCCAGTAGTACTAACAGCGAAGTTTGAAGAAGAGTTCCTAAAGGTGCCTTCTGAAGCCTTGGTTTACACCATGAAAGGTGACCAAAAATACTTCCCTGTTTACGATGAAAACAAGAAGCTACTTCCTAACTTTATCTTCGTATCGAACATCGAGTCTAAAGAGCCTCGCCACGTTATCGAAGGTAACGAGAAAGTGGTACGTCCACGTCTTGCTGATGCAGAGTTCTTCTTCAACACAGACCGTAAGCGTCCTCTGATCGACCGTCTTCCAGAACTAGACCAAGCTATCTTCCAAAAGCAACTTGGTACTATCAAAGACAAAACAGACCGCATCACAGAGCTTGCTGGCTACATCGCTGAGCAAATCGATGCTGACGTTGAGAAGTCTAAGCGTGCAGGCCTACTGGCTAAATGTGACCTAATGACCTCTATGGTATTCGAATTCACGGATACTCAAGGTGTAATGGGCATGCACTACGCGACTCACGATGGCGAAGACGAGCAGGTTGCACTAGCACTTTACGAGCAGTACATGCCTCGTTTCGCGGGTGATGACCTACCAAGCACTGGTATTTCTTCTGCAGTAGCAATGGCAGACAAGCTAGACACTATCGTAGGTATCTTCGGTATTGGCCAAGCTCCAAAAGGTTCTGACCCATTCGCTCTACGTCGTGCATCACTAGGTGTGCTACGTATTATCGTTGAAAACGGCTACAACCTAGACCTAACGGATCTGATCGCAAAAGCGAAAGAACTACTAGGCGACAAGTTAACCAACGACAACGTAGAAGCTGACGTTATCGACTTCATGCTAGGTCGTTTCCGTGCATGGTACCAAGATGCTGGCTTCAGCGTGGATATCATCCAGGCAGTACTAGCTAACCGTCCAACTAAGCCAGCTGACTTTGACCAACGTGTTAAAGCGGTTTCTCACTTCCGTGAACTAGAAGCGGCAGAAGCACTAGCAGCAGCGAACAAACGTGTAGGTAACATCCTTGCGAAATTCGATGGTGAGCTAGCAGCTGATATCGATCTAGCCCTTCTTCAAGAAGATGCAGAGAAAGCACTGGCTGAAAACGTTGCCGTAATGACAGAAGCACTAGAGCCAGCATTCGCTACAGGTAACTACCAAGAAGCCCTAAGCAAGCTAGCAGCTCTACGTGAGCCTGTTGATGCGTTCTTCGATAACGTAATGGTTATGGCTGATGACGAAGCGCTTAAGAAGAACCGTCTAACGCTACTGAATAACCTACGTAACCTGTTCCTACAGATTGCTGATATCTCTCTACTGCAAAAATAAGTGCAAGTGAGGAAGCTGTTCAAAGCGATGCTCTGAGCAACGAAAGGTAAATACCCAAAGGGAAGCGAAAGCTTCCCTTTTTGTTTTTGTGAACCAAGCATTTGTTTGTAGAGGTGTTATTGATTAACTGAATGAATCAGCACTCAGACTGTAGAGGGCATTGTTTGCTATAACTGACCTGTTTATTCAGGGGAAGGGAACAATGAAAAAAACAGTACTCGCACTTTCAATGCTTGCTCTCAGCGCATGCAGTCAAACCAGCGACAACAGCCTATTACTGACGATTGATAACGACACCGCGGTATTCAAATCAACAGGCAAAGGCACTGTGATCGCAGAACAGGAACTCGCTAAAGGTAGCTATACCTTCTCCATCAGCGACAGTAAAAACACCTGTGGCACCAACTATGCACTGGCGGAAGAGAGTCGCATCAAATTCAATAAGCCCCTTCGCCTAGACGATTGCGCCGAGAAATCTGAGCTCGCCATTAAGGTCTTTCGCGCGAATACCTACCAGTTTACTCTCAACCCGCAAACTAATGAGTTAACGGTTCAAATAAAGCCAAAACAGCAACAACTCCAAAGCTTTGCCTGCCCAGTACCTAGTGGCGCACCGACGACCATCAATGTTGCTCAAACCTTTGACGATGGCACCTTGATCAGAGATGCCCTTTCCGGAATACAAACAACAGTCACTAACGGCAGTGTCACCATGCAGCCAGCAGAAAATAGCCAAGGTGTTTTGTTGCTAGAAAAGGTAGAGCCTGAAACCAAAGCAGATTTTAGTTGGGATAACGCCACGGTTTACTTCGTGATGACAGACCGTTTCCACAACGGCAACCCTGACAACGACAGTAGTTACGGCCGTAGCCAAGATGGACAAAATAAAATCGGCACCTTCCACGGCGGTGACCTAGCAGGCTTAACCGAAAAACTCGACTACATTGAATCACTGGGTGCTAATGCTATCTGGATTACATCTCCTTTAGAGCAGATACATGGTTGGGTTGGCGGTGGTGACCGTGGTGATTTCAAACACTATGGCTACCATGGTTACTACCATCAAGATTGGACCAAACTTGATAAAAACATGGGTACCGAAGACGAGCTAAAAACCTTCATCGATACCGCGCACAGCAAAGGTATTCGTGTCATCTGGGACATAGTCATGAACCACACAGGCTACGCTACCCTTGCCGATATGCAGGAGTTCGACTTTGGTAAGCTCAACCTGAGTGATGAAGAAGCAACAAAAACGCTGGGTGAGAACTGGACAGATTGGCAACCTGCTAAAGGTCAGAACTGGCACTACTTCAACAACTACATCTCTTACGGCGACAAAGAGGCGTGGGAAAAATGGTGGGGCAAAGCCTGGCTACGCAGCGATATCGGTGCTTACGACTCTCCAGGTTACAACAATCTGACCATGTCATTAGCGCACTTGCCTGATTTCAAAACAGAATCGAAAGAAACAACAGGACTACCGAATTTCTATCGCAACAAATCCACCAGCGCGACTGATGAACTCAAAACACCTCGTGACCACCTCATCACTTGGCTTTCAGACTGGGTACGTGAATACGGCGTGGATGGCTTTAGAGTCGATACCGCCAAGCACGTTGAACTGGAAGCGTGGGCAGAACTGAAAAAGAGCACTAACCAAGCACTGGCTGAATGGAAACAGAACAACCCAGACAAAGCTCTAGATGACCTACCCTTCTGGATGACCGGCGAAGTATGGGCACACAGCGTGGTGAAGTCAGATTACTTCGCTAACGGATTTGATTCGATCATCAACTTTGAATTCCAGAGCGATATCGCCCCTAAAGCGCTTAAATGCCTATCCGATCTCGATGCTGACTACCTTCGCTATGCAGAGAAGATCAACAGTGACAGCGAGTTCAACGTGTTGAGTTACTTATCCTCTCACGACACCTCACTATTCTGGACGCAGCACGGCAATGACTTTGCCAAACAAACCAAAGCCGCGAATGCGTTAATGCTGGCTCCGGGTGCAGTGCAGATCTATTACGGAGATGAAATAGCCCGTGACTTTGGACCAACAGGATCAGACCCAATGCAAGGCACTCGCTCAGACATGCCTTGGGAGCAAATCACCGGAGAGCGTGCCGAGTTGTTAAAGCACTGGCAAGCACTCGGACAATTCCGCCAACGCCACCCTGCTGTCGCGCAAGGTAAGCACATCATCCGCAACAGCAAGGGATATTACGCCTTCGAACGTCAATACCAAGATGACAAGGTGTTGGTTGTGTATACCGGTTCGAAATAAAGCGTTCGTAGGCATAAAACAGTAGAAACTCAAGGAGAAGCCGAAGCTTCTCCTTTTTGATCGCAAAAACCAGTGCAATAAGCAAGCAGTTACTCATTAGCCAAACTTTATAGAAGTTTTTTACGTGTTAGAGCATTTGGCGCTATGCGTCGCAAAAACATTGCGGTATGTTCAAGGATTACACTGATGGCAGACATAAGGTCTGCCTTAATGACACATAACAAGCAATCACAATGAATTAGGTAAAATAAGTAATGCAGTTCTCTAAGTTTGGTGAAAAGTTTAATCGTTACTCTGGAATCACTCGTTTAATGGATGATTTGAATGATGGCCTGCGCACTCCTGGCGCAATCATGCTTGGTGGTGGCAACCCAGCTGCTATCCCAGCCATGCTCGATTACTTTAACCAAGCCAGTGCAGATATGCTCGCCAGTGGAGAACTCATCGCCGCCCTCGCCAACTACGATGGCCCGCAGGGCAAAGACAGCTTTATTAAGTCTCTCGCTGCAATGCTAAAAGAGACCTATGGCTGGGACATCAGCGAAAAGAACATCAGCCTAACTAACGGCAGTCAAAGTGGCTTCTTTTACCTTTTCAACCTGCTAGCAGGCCAACAGCCAGATGGCTCACATAAGAAAATCCTACTGCCAATCGCACCGGAATACATCGGCTACGGCGATGCGGGGATTGATGACGATATCTTTATCTCTTACCACCCAGAGATCGAACTGCTAGAAAACCGCCAGTTCAAATACCATGTCGATTTTGAACAACTTAAGGTTGATGACTCAGTCGCGGCTATCTGTGCGTCTCGCCCAACCAACCCGACGGGTAACGTACTGACCGACGAAGAAGTACGTAAGTTGGATAAACTCGCGCGTGAGAACAACATCCCACTGCTGATCGACAACGCTTACGGCCTACCATTTCCAAACATCATCTTTGAAGATGTCGAACCATTCTGGAATGAAAACACGATTCTGTGCATGAGCCTTTCTAAGCTTGGTTTGCCAGGAGTGCGCTGCGGTATCGTGATTGCGAGCGAAGAAGTCACTCAAGCACTAACCAACATGAATGGCATCATAAGCTTAGCGCCAAACAGTGTTGGGCCAGCGATTGCCAATCACATGATTGAAAAAGGTGATCTATTGCGTTTAAGCAGCGAAGTGATTAAACCTTTCTATAAAGAGAAGTCTTTGCGCGCTGTCGAACTGCTACAAGAAGCGATTGATGACCCACGTTTCCGTATTCACAAACCTGAAGGCGCTATCTTCTTGTGGCTATGGTTTGATGAACTGCCAATCACAACCATGGAACTGTACGACAGATTAAAAGCTCGTGGCGTGCTGATTGTTCCGGGTGAATACTTCTTTATCGGCCAAGAAGATGAGTGGGATCATGCTCATCAGTGCTTACGTATGAACTACGTACAAGACGATGAAGCAATGCAAAAAGGTATTGCGATCATTGCTGAAGAAGTGAAAAAGGCTTACAGCGAAAGCAAATAGAGATTCCCTACTCGGTCGTTCCTCCCTCTATGGAATGACGTTAGAAGGATAAACAAAAAGAGCACCTCATGAGGTGCTCTTTCACTTTTACTTCCCGATAATTTTTAGCTCTGAGGAGCTAACAGCAATTAGCCTTCTAGTAGGCTATTCCCATTAATAGCAATCTTACGTGGTTGCATCGCTTCTGGGATTTCGCGTTCTAGGTCGATGTGAAGAAGACCATTTTCCATGCTTGCTCCTACTACTTTTACGTAATCTGCAAGTTGGAATTTACGCTCGAAATCACGCTCTGCGATACCTTGGTACACATAGGTTTTTTCTGCTTCAGGTTTACGCTCACCTTTAACAATTAGCATGTTCTCTTTCTGAGTCAGATCTAATTGGTCATCAGCAAAACCAGCAACAGCCATAGTGATACGGTAGTTGTTCTCGTCTTTTTGCTCGATGTTGTATGGAGGGTAACCGCCAGAAGTATTCTTCGATGTGTTCGCTTCCATCATGTTGAATAGACGATCGAAGCCGATTGCGTTGCGGTAAAGTGGAGTGAAATCTACAGTTCTCATAATGCTATCCTTTTAGTAAGCAATAGTCTTAGCTGCGAATTTTACTTAGATCGAACCTGTGTATGAGACCAAGTAAACAGCTAAGAGATTCAATTCGCATTCCTCGGGTTTCACCTCTGCTGGCGACAACACTGGGACATGACAGTGAATCAATTTTTAAGTTGTGTGCTGCTAAAGTTATCCTCTGTTGAGCGATACTTCGTCAGCGGTAATGAAGGTTCTGTTTCTTCTCTTATGAGCAAGACAGTCATCCTCTTCACAAATAGATATGTGGATTGAGCAAAATAGTTTCAAGGGATCGAGCTAAAAATTTTTCTACGCGCTTCTAGAGATCCCCAACTCGGTCGTTCCTCTCTCTTGAGGATGACGAGCCAACTTATTGAAAGATAATTAAAATATCGGCAATAAAAAAGACCGCCATTTCTGGCAGTCTTTTAAAATTTTCAGATTGTTTTTTAGGACAATCTACACATCCAAGTTAGCAACCTTCAATGCGTTCTCTTCAATGAAGTTACGACGAGGCTCAACTTGGTCACCCATTAGCGTGGTGAACAGCTGGTCTGCGCCGACTGCATCTTCGATCGTTACTTGCATCATACGACGTGTCTCTGGGTCCATTGTGGTTTCCCAAAGCTGATCTGGGTTCATCTCACCTAGACCTTTGTATCGTTGTAGGCTTAGACCACGACGAGACTCTTTAATCAACCAGTTCAGCGCTTCAACGAAGCTTGATACTGCTTGAGTACGCTCACCACGCTTGATGTAAGCGCCTTCTTCGATCAGGCCATCTAACGCTTCTGCTAGACTTGCTAGCTTGCCGTACTCTTTCGAGTTGAACAGTTCAACGCTTAATGCATGTTCGTGTGTCACGCCGTGAGTACGAACCACAATCTTAGGTAGGCTTAGACCTAGCTCTTCATGCTTCTCAACTTCTAGAGAGTACTGGCTTGCACCAACCTCTTTCGCGTTCAGTTGTTCTACTAGCTGCTTGCCCCATGCTTCTACTGCTGACTCATCATGACACTGCTCTGCAGTTAGACGAGGCATGTAGATCATTTCATGCATTAGAGCATGTGGGTAACGGCGGCTCATACGCTCCACCAGCTTGATACCAGAGTTGTATTGCTGAACTAGCTTCTCTAGTGCTTCACCTGCCAATGCTGGTGCATCAGGGTTTACGTGTAGCGCTGCGTTGTCTAGAGCCAATGCCACTTGGTATTGGTTCATTGCATCTTCATCTTTGATGTACTGCTCTTGCTTACCTTTCTTCACTTTGTAAAGCGGTGGCTGAGCGATGTAGATGTAACCACGCTCAATAAGCTCTGGCATTTGACGGTAGAAGAAGGTCAATAGTAGCGTACGAATGTGCGAACCATCGACATCGGCATCGGTCATGATGATGATGTTGTGGTAACGCAGCTTATCTGGGTTGTATTCGTCGCGGCCAATACCACAGCCAAGAGCTGTGATCAGCGTTGCTACTTCTTGTGAAGAAAGCATCTTGTCGAAACGTGCTTTCTCTACGTTTAGGATCTTACCTTTTAGTGGAAGAATCGCTTGATTCTTACGGTTACGGCCTTGTTTTGCGGAGCCGCCTGCCGAGTCACCCTCCACTATGTATAGTTCAGACAGTGCAGGGTCTTTTTCCTGACAGTCTGCAAGCTTGCCTGGTAGGCCAGCTAGGTCTAAAGCACCTTTACGACGCGTCATTTCACGTGCTTTACGCGCTGCATCACGAGCTCGTGCTGCATCGATAATTTTAGTACAAACGGTTTTCGCTTCTGTTGGGTTCTCGATAAGGAACTCAGACAGTTTTTCACCCATCGCTTGTTCAACGGCAGATTTCACTTCAGAAGAAACCAGCTTGTCTTTAGTTTGGCTAGAGAACTTAGGATCTGGCA
The DNA here is from genome assembly GCF_013114525.1 of Vibrio sp. T3Y01. Classification (NCBI taxonomy): domain Bacteria; kingdom Pseudomonadati; phylum Pseudomonadota; class Gammaproteobacteria; order Vibrionales; family Vibrionaceae; genus Vibrio; species Vibrio sp. T3Y01. The sequence continues at coordinate 20,269 of NZ_VTXJ01000026.1, forward strand.
CTTTTACCGAGATAACCGCAGTTAGGCCTTCACGAGCATCATCACCTGATGTTGCTGTCTTCGCTTTCTTAGAGAAGCCTTCCTTATCCATGAAGCTGTTCAGAGTACGCGTCAGCGCAGCACGGAAACCAGCAAGGTGAGTACCACCATCACGTTGAGGAATGTTGTTTGTGAAACAGTAGATGTTCTCTTGGTAACCATCGTTCCATTGCATTGCTACTTCAACAGTAATGCCGTCTTCACGTTCGTGGTCGAAGTGGAAGATTTTTTGGATGATCGGGGTTTTGTTGGTGTTTAGGTGATCAACGAACGCCTGAATACCACCTTCAAACATGAAGTGATCCGATTTATCTTCTTCACGCTCATCAATCAGCTTGATAGAAACGCCTGAGTTTAGGAACGACAGTTCACGTAGACGTTTAGCTAGAATATCGTAGTGGAAAAGTACATTTGAGAATGTCTCTTCACTTGGCCAGAAACGGATTTCTGTACCCGTTTGGTCCGTATCACCAATCACAGCTAGTGGCGCTTGAGGCTCACCATGGTGGTACGTTTGAGTATGGATTTTACCACCGCGGTGGATAGTAAGAGTAACCTGCTTAGACAGTGCGTTTACTACTGAAACACCTACACCGTGCAAGCCACCTGATACCTTGTATGAGTTATCATCGAACTTACCACCAGCGTGAAGAACCGTCATGATTACTTCAGCAGCAGACACGTTCTCTTCTGGGTGAATTTCAGTTGGAATACCACGGCCGTCATCGCGTACCGATACTGAATTGTCTTCATGGATAGTAACAATGATGTCATTACAGTGACCAGCAAGCGCTTCATCAATAGAGTTATCTACTACCTCGAAGACCATGTGGTGCAGACCGGTACCATCATCCGTGTCGCCAATGTACATTCCAGGACGCTTACGAACCGCATCCAGACCCTTCAGTACCTTAATACTCGATGAATCGTAATTATCTGACATAGTTACTCTCTGACTAATTATCCTTGCTCTATTTTGCCATGTTCCACATGAAACATCCTGCTATTTTCATCATGCATATCTGCAATCTGATCAGCGGTAATAGAGCTTACAAAAACTTGAGCCTCGGTCGCCTTTAAACACTCAGCAAGACGTGCGCGGCGTTGGCTATCTAATTCGGAAGCGAAGTCATCTATTAAATAGATGCACTGCTTACCTGTCATTTGAGTGAGGTGTTGCCCTTGTGCTACTCGCAACGCACACACCATCAACTTCAATTGACCTCGTGACAAGACATCTTCCACTGGAGTGCCGTTCACTTTTATCTTCAGATCCGCTTTGTTTGGCCCACTAAAGGTGTAACCAAGCTGCTGATCCCTTTCAAAATTCTTCTCTAATATCTCGGCGTATGGGGTGTCTTTGTCCCAGCCGCGATAGTAGTTAATCTTTATCTCAAACTCAGGTAGGAAGGTCGCACAGATCTCTTCGGCGACTTCTTTAAGCTGATCAACGTAGGTGGCACGCCACTCACTGATGCTTTCCGCTAAACGGGCCAGTTCTTGGTCCCAGTAGCTCAGCTCTCGATAGTGGGTTGCCGTTTTCAATAAGGCGTTTCGCTGCTTATTGAGGCGCTTAACCCTGCCCCATGCATCATAGAAACCCGACTCACTGTGGAAGACTCCCCAATCAATGAATGCGCGGCGATGCTTAGGTCCATCTGTCAGTAAATCAAACCCTTCAGGGTGAATCAACTGCAAAGGTAAGACTTGCGCTAACTGCGCGAGTTTTTGCCCAGTTTGACCGCTTATTTTAACCTCTGTTGTGCCATCGCGCTGCTTATTAATGCCAATTGGCAGCTCAAATTGATCCGAGGTCATAAAACGGCCGTGCACAAACAGTTCGCTACACTCATTTTGTATGATACGTCCCGTTAGGGAACTCTTAAATGAGCGACCGTGGCCGAGCAGATATACCGCTTCAAGAACACTGGTTTTACCGCTTCCGTTAGGCCCTATAAGAAAGTTAAAGCCTGATGACGGTTGAATGTCACAGGCTTCAATATTTCTAAACTGCTTAACGATTAGACGAGAGAGTGGCATAGCGTCATCACATTAATCATTAACGATGGCACCAACTCTACAGACGGATTGGCATAACAACGTACATTGCGCTGTCATCTTGTGCATTTTCAATCAAGGCACTCGCGTTCGCGTCTGACATTGAGATACGAACTTGCTCACAGCGCAGTGTATTGAGAACATCAAGTACATAGCTTACGTTAAAGCCGATCTCTAGTGCATCACCCTCAAAGGTCACGTCCAGCATCTCTTCGGCTTCTTCTTGCTCTGGGTTGTTAGCAGTAATGCGCATCTCGCTATCTGCAAGGTTAACGCGAACACCACGGAATTTTTCATTAGATAGAATCGCAGCTCGAGAGAACGCTGAACGCAGTTCATCACAACCCGCTTCTAGCGTTTTGGTGGTGTTTTGCGGCATTACGCGGCGATAATCTGGGAAACGACCATCAACCAGCTTCGAAGTGAAGACATAGTTGTTCACTTCAGCACGCACGTTTGAGTTACCAATCTGCAGTGTTACCGGTTGTTCAGGCGCATCCAATAGCTTCACCAGCTCTTGCACGCCTTTACGAGGCACAATGATCTGCTTCTGTGCGAAATCCGCACCAAGCTGAGCCTGAGATACCGCCATACGGTGACCATCGGTCGCCACACTGCGTAATGTAGAGCCTTCAATCTCAAACAACATACCGTTGAGGTAATAACGAACGTCTTGGTTCGCCATTGAGAATTGAGTTTTTTCGATAAGACCACGAAGTTCAGCCTGTGTCACAGACACTTCAACTTCACTGCTCCAGTCTTCAATATTAGGGAAATCGGCCGCTGGCAAGGTTGCCAGTGAAAAACGGCTACGACCGGAGCGTACTTGAACACGGTCACCATCCAATACCACAGTGATCACTGAGCTATCAGGTAAACCGCGGCAGATATCTAAGAATTTACGAGAAGGAACTGTGATGCTGCCCGCTTCGAAATCACCTTCAAGCGTTACGCGGCTGATCAGTTCAACTTCTAGATCCGTTGCTGTCATCGACAACACGTTATCTTCTACCTTAATCAGTAGGTTTCCTAGAATTGGAAGCGTTGGCCTGCCACCTAGCGCGCCAGACACTTGTTGTAATGGCTTAATCAGATGACTACGTTCAATGGTAAATTTCATATCTTGCTCTTACGGTCTAAATGGCACGCAGCATATGTACGTGACCAAGATTCTGCTTATTAAGGTTAAGAATACTGTGTATTAAGAAGAAAGGGTACGAATCAAGTTCGAATAATCTTCTTTAATGTCGTGGCTCTCTTCACGCAGCTGAGCAATCTTACGGCAAGCGTGCAGTACCGTGGTGTGGTCACGGCCACCGAATGCGTCACCAATCTCAGGCAAGCTGTGGTTAGTCAGCTCTTTTGCTAGTGCCATCGCCAGTTGACGTGGGCGAGCAACAGAACGAGAACGACGCTTAGACAGCAGGTCAGCCACTTTGATTTTGTAGTACTCAGCAACGGTCTTCTGAATATTATCGATAGTAACCAGCTTCTCTTGCAGAGCCAGTAGATCACGCAGTGCTTCGCGCACGAAATCGATCGTGATTGGGCGGCCAGTGAAGTTCGCATTCGCGATTACACGGTTCAGTGCACCTTCTAGCTCACGAACGTTCGAGCGCAGACGCTTAGCAATAAAGAATGCCACCTCATCCGCAAGGTGAATTTGATGGTCTTCTGCTTTCTTCATTAAGATCGCAACACGCGTCTCAAGCTCTGGTGGCTCGATCGCAACCGTCAAACCCCAACCGAAACGAGATTTAAGACGATCTTCTACGCCGTTGATCTCTTTTGGATAACGGTCAGACGTTAGGATGATCTGTTGGTTGCCTTCAAGCAGCGCATTAAAGGTATGGAAGAACTCTTCTTGAGAACGCTCTTTATTAGCGAAGAATTGGATGTCATCGATAAGCAATGCATCAACACTACGGTAGTAGCGTTTGAATTCTTCGATCGCGTTATTTTGTAGCGCTTTAACCATATCCTGAACAAAACGCTCAGAGTGCATGTACACCACTTTTGCATTCGGCTTACCATCAACAATGGCATTACCTACCGCGTGCAACAAGTGAGTTTTACCTAGGCCGGTGCCACCGTATAGAAATAGTGGGTTGTATGCCGCGCCTGGGTTATCCGCCACCTGACGTGCTGCTGCCAAACCAAGTTGGTTCGACTTACCCTCAACGAAGTTATTGAACTTGTGTTTAGGGTTGACGTTTGAACGGTGGTTAATATCCACATCCACTGGCTCTTCATCGCGCCATGTGTTGTGAACTGGCTTACGAGCTTGCAGCTGTGCAGGCGCCGAAGACTCTGCCGCTACATCCGCAGCAGTACGAGTTGGCGCTGGAGCAGATGCAGGTGCTGCCGGCTTAGGTGCCGATACACGTTTGCTGCCTACTTCAAAATGCAGATGCGGGATATCGTTGCCGCAATATTCTTGCAGCAGACGGTTAATGCTATTTAAGTACTTATCACGAACCCAATCGAGTACGAAACGGTTCGGTGCAAATAGAGTTAGAGTATTGTCATTGAGCTCCGCTTGTAACGGACGAACCCACATACTGAATTCTGTAGCTGGTAACTCTTCTTGAAGCTGTTGCAAACACTGCAACCAAAGCGAAGATGACACGGTGCCCCCACTCTATTTAAGTAATATGAAATGACTGCTAATTTTACCTGTTGATAAGTCAGATCACCAGCAATTGATCACAGATCCAGTGAATAAGATCCAAGTTATTCACAATAAATTTATAATTAATGGGTGGATCCGCACATCTTGCCCCTAATTTACTCACACAACGATCCACTTATGCCCGGATCCTTGCTAGTTATCCCCAAAATGAGAATGCGATCTAGTTATGGTTAATAACATCTGGTTATTTATTCTATCGAGCATTTTCCCAGTAACATCCAATCCCATAAATATAAGGAGTTACCAAATGAATAACTGGATTAAGGCTGCAATTGCGGCTATCGCACTCTCTGCTGCTACTGTTCAAGCTGCGACTGAAGTAAAAGTCGGCATGTCTGGTCGCTACTTCCCATTTACTTTCGTTAAGCAAGACCAACTACAAGGTTTTGAAGTGGATTTATGGGATGAGATCGGTAAACGTAACGACTACAAGGTTGAATACGTAACAGCGAACTTCTCTGGTCTGTTTGGTCTTCTTGAAACTGGTCGAATCGATACCATTTCTAACCAAATTACAATGACGGATGCACGTAAAGCGAAATACCTATTCGCAGACCCATACGTAGTAGATGGCGCACAAATTACCGTTCGTAAGGGTAATGACAGCATTAAAGGCATCGAAGACCTTGCAGGCAAGACTGTTGCAGTCAACCTAGGCTCGAACTTTGAGCAACTGCTACGCAGCTACGACAAAGATGGCAAGATCAACGTAAAGACCTACGACACTGGTATTGAGCATGATGTCGCTCTTGGTCGTGCCGATGCATTCGTCATGGATCGCCTATCAGCACTAGAGCTTATCAAGAAGACTGGTCTACCATTACAACTAGCAGGTCAGCCATTCGAAACCATTGAAAATGCTTGGCCTTTCGTAGACAACGATAACGGTAAGAAACTGCAAGCAGAAGTAAACGAAGCATTAGCAGCAATGCGCGCAGATGGTACGCTAGAAAGTATCTCTCAGAAATGGTTTGGTGCGGACATTACTCAGAAGTAATCACTCACTCTCTCCATACGAGGCCCACTGCTTACACGGCGGTGGGCTTTTTGCTTTTGTATCACTGATTAAAACGCTTGATATAACGACACTTCCAATAAAAATACGAGATAGATTATGGGATTTGATTTTAACTACATGCTAGAGCTGCTGCCGATACTGTTAAAGTATCTCGGCACCACCATGGAGATGGCGATTTGGGGCTTGTTCTTTGCTCTGATCCTGTCTGTGATACTGGCAAACATTCGTGTGTTCAAAATCCCAGTACTCGACCAACTCAGCCAGCTTTACATTAGCTTCTTCCGTGGCACCCCACTGCTGGTTCAGCTATTCCTCCTTTATTACGGCTTACCTCAGGTATTCCCGTGGATGGTTGGTTTAGATGCATTCAGTGCTGCCGTCATTGGTTTAACCCTGCACTTTGCCGCTTACATGGCAGAGAGTATTCGCGCCGCGATTATCGGTATTGATCGCAGCCAGATGGAAGCGAGCCTTTCGGTGGGTATGACGACTAGCCAAGCGATGCGTCGAGTGATCTTGCCGCAAGCGACCCGTGTCGCTCTGCCTTCTCTGATGAACTACTTCATCGATATGATCAAATCGACCTCACTTGCCTTTACGCTAGGCGTAGCTGAGATTATGGCTAAGGCTCAAATGGAGGCATCTTCAAGCTTCCGTTTCTTCGAGGCTTTCTTGGCAGTAGCACTGATTTACTGGGGCGTGGTGGTTATCCTCACTCGTATTCAAATCTGGGCCGAAGTGAAACTGAATAAGGCGTACGTACGATGATCAAATTACAAAATATCCACAAGCACTTTGGTGACACCGAAGTTCTTAAAGGGATCGACCTAGATATCAAACAAGGTGAGATCATTGTTATCATAGGTTCGAGTGGTACAGGTAAGTCTACGCTACTGCGTTGTGTGAACTTTCTTGAGCAAGCCGACCAAGGCACGATCTCTATTGATGACATCAAAGTCGATGCCCAGAAACATACGAAAGCAGAAGTGCTAGCACTGCGACGTAAGACCGGCTTTGTCTTCCAGAACTACGCCCTGTTTGCTCACCAAACCGCCAAGCAAAACATTGCTGAAGGCTTAATTACAGTGCGCGGTTGGAAGAAGCAGCAAGCGCATGAAAAAGCACAACAAATACTCGATGATATTGGCCTAGGTGACAAAGCAGACAGCTACCCAGCAGCGCTTTCTGGAGGTCAGCAGCAACGAGTCGGTATTGGTCGTGCCATGGCACTTCAACCTGAGCTTTTACTGTTTGATGAGCCGACTTCAGCGCTGGATCCTGAGTGGGTTGGCGAAGTACTTAACCTAATGAAAAAATTAGCTAATCAGCATCAAACTATGCTGGTGGTTACTCATGAAATGCAGTTCGCTAGAGAGGTCGCTGACCGAGTGATCTTCATGGCTGACGGCCATATTGTCGAGCAGGGATCTCCACAGGATATTTTTGGTAATCCACAAGATCCTAAATTAAAAAAATTCCTAAATAAGGTTGGGATCGACTAAGGATCCTTGTGATTTTAGTTATTCTACGTATAATCCCCCGACCGGAATTTTAGTTAACCCAATCATTGACACTTTTTGTGACAGTGATTACAATTCCGCCTCTTTGTTGAGAGGCGTCGGTTTTCCTTTCTTATATAAAGAAGAGAAAAAATGCCCACGCCGGGTTTAACAAAAACCTAAAACTACTGATCAGTAAGGTAATTACAATGAAACGCACTTTTCAACCTACAGTTCTAAAGCGTAAGCGTACTCACGGTTTCCGTGCTCGCATGGCTACTAAGAACGGTCGCGCAACAATCAATGCACGTCGTGCAAAAGGCCGTAAGCGTCTTTCTAAGTAATCTTTGATTATTTTGAATAAGCTAGCCTTCGGTCGGGAGTTACGCTTGTTAACTCCCGAACATTATCAAAATGTCTTCAAGCAAGCTCATCGAGCTGGCTCTCCTCATTTCACCATCATTGCTCGAAATAACTCTCTTTCAAATCCTCGTCTTGGATTAGCCGTTCCGAAAAAACAGATTAAAACAGCCGTGGGTCGTAATCGATTCAAGCGTCTTACTCGTGAAAGCTTTCGTAACACTCAGCACAAACTTCCTAACAAAGATTTTGTTGTAATCGCTAAGAAGAGCGCGCAAGATTTAAGCAATGAAGAAATGTTCAAGCTACTCGACAAATTATGGCTTCGCCTGTCTCGCCCTTCGCGTGGATAGCGCTAATACCCATCTATTTTTATAGATGGTTTATTAGTCCACTCATCGGCCCACGCTGCCGATTTACTCCAACCTGCTCTTTATATGCGATAGAAGCGTTGAAAGCTCACGGTTTTGTAAAAGGGTGTTGGTTATCAGGCAAACGTCTATTAAAATGCCATCCTTTGAACGAAGGGGGCTTTGACCCCGTTCCACCAGTCCAAAAACAAGACAGAGATAAATAACGATGGATTCTCAACGTAATATCCTGTTAATCGCATTGGCTTTGGTTTCTTTCCTACTTTTCCAACAATGGAATGTAGCTAAGAACCCAGCTCCTCAAGCGGTTGAGCAGGCACAATCTGGCAGCACCCTACCAGCGCCATCTTATGCAGATGATCTAGACCCGGCTCCTGGTCAAGTTGCTTCTTCTGCAAAAACTATCACAGTAACCACTGATGTACTGACTCTGTCAATTGATACGGTTGGTGGTGATGTTGTGACAGCAAACCTAAATGATTACTCAGCTGAGTTTGATTCTGAAGAGAGCTTTGTTCTTCTTAAGAATGAACCAGGCCACCAATTTATCGCGCAAAGCGGTCTAGTTGGTCCTCAAGGTATCGACCTTAGCAGCACTAACCGCCCTAGCTACACGGTTTCAGCAGACAGCTTTACGCTGGCTGACGGTCAGGATGAACTACGCATCCCAATGACTTACCAAGCGAACGGCCTAGATTACACAAAAACATTCATCCTAAAGCGCGGCAGCTATGCGATTGACGTTGAATACGATGTAGTCAACAACTCTGGCAACAACGCGACATTCGGTATGTACGCTCACCTACGTCAAAACGTTATGGATGACGGCGGTAGCCTAACAATGCCAACTTACCGTGGTGGTGCTTACTCTACGGAAGACACGCGTTACAAGAAATACAGCTTCGACGATATGCAAGATCGCAACCTGTCTCTTAACCTAGCAAACGGTCAAGGTTGGGCAGCGATGATTCAACACTACTTTGCAAGTGCTTGGATCCCACGCGACGAAGCAGGCAGCAACCTTTACACTCGTGTAATTGGTAACCTAGGCGACATCGGTGTTCGTATGCCGAACAAAACTATCGCTAACGGTGACGAAGCAAGCTTTAAAGCAACGCTTTGGGTTGGTCCTAAACTTCAAGACCAAATGGCAGCAACTGCACCAAACCTAGACTTGGTAGTAGATTACGGCTGGCTATGGTTTATTGCTAAACCACTTCATACTCTGCTTTCGTTCATTCAAGGCTTCGTATCGAACTGGGGTGTAGCAATTATCATCCTAACTTTCATCGTTCGTGGTGCTATGTACCCACTAACGAAAGCTCAGTACACGTCTATGGCGAAAATGCGTATGCTTCAGCCTAAGCTGACAGCAATGCGTGAGCGTATTGGCGACGACCGTCAACGCATGAGCCAAGAAATGATGGAGCTTTACAAGAAAGAGAAAGTAAACCCACTAGGTGGCTGTTTACCTATCCTTCTGCAAATGCCTATCTTCATTTCGCTATACTGGGCACTAATGGAGTCTGTTGAACTGCGTCACTCACCGTTCTTCGGTTGGATTACTGACCTTTCAGCGCAAGACCCATACTACATCTTGCCACTTCTGATGGGTGCTTCAATGTTCCTAATCCAGAAGATGAGCCCGACGACTGTAACGGATCCAATGCAGCAGAAGATCATGACCTTTATGCCGGTTATGTTCACATTCTTCTTCCTGTTCTTCCCTTCAGGTCTGGTTCTTTACTGGCTAGTATCGAACATCGTAACTCTGATTCAGCAAACGCTTATCTACCGCGCGCTGGAAAAGAAAGGCTTACATTCTAAGTAAGTTCGATAACAGAAAGAGCTAAAGAAAGGCGACCAAAAGGTCGCCTTTTTGTTTTTAGCTGATTACAATTCAGCTAATTGATTAATCGTGAATGCCCTTTTTGGCGTTCACATGCTAGCAGGCACAACTATGACTACAGATACGATTGTTGCTCAAGCGACCGCGCCCGGCCGTGGTGGCGTCGGTATTATCCGCGTTTCCGGTCCATTAGCGACTAAGGTTGCCCTAGAAGTAACGGGAAAAACACTTAAGCCTCGCTACGCTGAGTACTTACCTTTTAAATCTGCCGATGGCATCGAGCTCGACCAAGGTATCGCGCTCTACTTCCCTAACCCGCACTCTTTTACCGGCGAAGACGTTCTAGAGCTGCAAGGTCATGGCGGCCCAGTGGTTATGGACATGCTCATCAAGCGCATCCTAGGCATCTCAGGCGTGCGTGCAGCTCGTCCTGGTGAGTTCTCAGAGCGTGCGTTCTTGAACGACAAGATGGACTTAACCCAAGCCGAAGCGATTGCTGACTTGATTGATGCAAGCTCAGAGGAAGCGGCTAAATCGGCACTGCAATCTCTTCAGGGTGAGTTCTCAAAACGTATTAACACCCTAGTGGATTCGCTGATTCACCTGCGCATCTATGTTGAAGCGGCGATAGACTTCCCTGAAGAAGAAATCGACTTTCTGGCTGACGGTAAAGTAAGTGCTGACTTACAGGCTATCATCGATAACCTAGAGGCGGTACGCCAAGAAGCCAATCAGGGTGCCATCATGCGTGAAGGCATGAAAGTGGTGATTGCTGGTCGCCCAAATGCCGGTAAATCTAGCCTACTGAACGCCCTGTCAGGCAAAGAATCGGCGATCGTGACTGATATTGCTGGCACCACGCGTGATGTACTACGTGAACACATCCATATTGATGGTATGCCACTGCACATTATTGATACCGCGGGCCTGCGTGATGCTTCCGATGAAGTCGAAAAAATCGGTATTGAACGTGCATGGGAAGAAATAGCTCAAGCAGACCGAGTTCTATTTATGGTGGATGGCACCACGACCGATGCTACTGACCCGAAAGATATCTGGCCTGATTTCGTTGATCGTTTACCAAATAACATCGGTATGACGGTGATTCGCAACAAAGCGGATCAAACCAATGAAGAGCTGGGTATTTGCCATGTGAACGATCCAACTCTAATCCGCCTATCAGCGAAAACAGGCCAAGGTGTGGATGCACTGCGCAGCCATCTAAAAGAGTGTATGGGCTTTGCTGGTGGTCATGAAGGTGGCTTTATGGCGCGTCGTCGCCACTTAGACGCCCTAGAACGCGCATCTGAGCACTTGGATATTGGCCAGCAACAACTTGAAGGCTACATGGCTGGAGAGATCTTAGCGGAAGAGCTTCGTATCACTCAACAGCACCTCAACGAGATTACAGGTGAATTCAGTTCAGACGATCTTTTAGGTCGCATCTTCTCTTCTTTCTGTATCGGTAAATAACCTATAAAGGCCAGCGAATGTTGGCCTTTTTCTTTAGTAAGGACAGCTTAATGATCCACATTATTACAGGCAGCACCTTAGGCGGCGCCGAATACGTTGGCGATCACCTTAATGATCTTCTAGAAGAACAAGGCCATGAGATAACGCTGCACAACCAGCCTGAATACAATGATATTCCTCAGCAAGGCTTCTGGTTAGTAGTGACCTCGACCCATGGTGCGGGTGAATTCCCTGATAATATCAAGCCATTCATTGCCGATCTAACAGAGCACGTACCTCAACTCGATAAGGTTCGCTTTGCTGTGATAGCCATAGGTGATTCAAGTTACGATACCTTCTGCGCAGCAGGCCAAGCCGCTCATGAGTTATTAACAAAACTTGGCGGACAGGCGATTTCTGACTGTTTTACCATCGATGTATTGGAGACTCCGGTACCCGAAGACGCTGCAGAAGAGTGGTTTAACGATCATAGCGACCAGTTTTAACCCCCTCCTCTCCTCAAAAAGCGGCTTTTGCCGCTTTTTTTATGCCTGAATATCGAGATTGTGAATAACTTTTTTGAGTAAAAGCCGAAAAATAACCATTTATTTTCAAGATCTACTGTGGACAAGATCATACATATTCGGTGATTAACCTATAGTTATCCAAATAATAAGTTTTATGCCTATTTCCCCCTGTGAATAAGTCGCCATTTTGATCCCAGCTAATCCTCACCCTGATCAAAGTTAGATCACATCATTTGATCCAAAAAAGATCCATGATCTCGTTGATCATTTTCGACTTATCCACAGACCTCCTCGATCCTAATAATAGATCCAATAAAAGATCTCTTTAAAGATCTTATCTATATTAATTAAAAACAGCTTACTCGAAAAATTCCAAAAACGTTTTCTCAAGCTATGAAAACAGGTAGAATATCGCTCCTTTTTATCAGTCTAGAAAACGTTTGAATACCTGAGGTCGGTTCATGCTTTATCACGAAAAATTTGACGTCATCGTTGTTGGTGGTGGCCATGCAGGAACGGAAGCCGCACTCGCATCTGCACGTACTGGTCAAAGTACGTTATTACTTACTCACAATATCGATACATTGGGACAAATGTCCTGCAACCCAGCTATCGGTGGTATTGGTAAGGGCCACTTGGTAAAAGAGGTCGATGCTATGGGTGGTTTAATGGCGCAAGCTATTGATCATGCAGGTATTCAATTCAGAACATTAAACGCATCAAAAGGCCCTGCGGTTCGTGCAACTCGCGCTCAAGCAGACCGTGCACTCTACAAAGCCTTTGTTCGTAATGTCCTTGAAAACACGCCAAATCTAACCTTGTTCCAGCAATCGGTTGATGACCTGATCGTTGAACAGGATCAAGTGGTCGGTGTGGTCACTCAAATGGGCCTTAAGTTCCGTGCCGATGCTGTGGTACTGACGGTAGGGACATTCCTAGGCGGTAAGATCCATATTGGTATGGAAAGCTCTTCTGGTGGTCGTGCTGGCGATCCACCATCGATCGCTTTGGCTGACCGACTTCGTGATCTTCCATTTCGAGTTGATCGCCTGAAAACAGGTACCCCTCCTCGTATCGATGCGCGCAGTGTTGATTTTTCTGAGCTTGAGGTTCAGCACGGTGATAACCCAACACCGGTTTTCTCATTCATGGGCAGCCGAGCACAACAGCCACGCCAAATCCCATGTTACATCACGCACACCAATGAAAATACGCACGATGTGATTCGTGCCAACCTTGACCGCAGCCCTATGTACGCTGGCGTGATTGAGGGTATTGGTCCTCGCTACTGTCCTTCGATTGAAGACAAAGTGATGCGTTTTGCTGATAAAAACAGCCACCAAATTTTTATTGAACCTGAAGGCCTAACGACACATGAGTTATACCCGAATGGTATCTCTACTAGTCTGCCGTTTGATGTACAGGTTCAAATAGTTCGCTCAATGAAGGGGTTCGAAAATGCTCATATCGTGCGTCCTGGATACGCAATTGAGTATGATTTCTTTGATCCTCGCGACCTAAAACTGACTTACGAAACTAAGTTTATTCAAGGCTTGTTCTTTGCTGGTCAAATTAACGGTACTACCGGTTATGAAGAAGCGGCAGCACAAGGTCTCATGGCTGGCTTAAACGCAAGCTTATTCACTCAAGGCAAAGAGGGCTGGAGCCCACGTCGTGACCAAGCTTACATGGGCGTTCTTATCGATGACCTATCAACTATGGGCACCAAAGAACCGTACCGTATGTTTACGTCTCGTGCGGAATACCGTCTGTTGCTTCGTGAAGACAACGCCGATATCCGTCTGACAGAAAAATCTCGTGAACTTGGTTTGGTTGATGATGCGCGTTGGGCTCGATTCAACGAGAAGATGGACAACATGGAGAAAGAGCGTCAGCGTCTGAAAGAGACTTGGATTAATCCAAAATCTGAAGATATTGGCGCGCTGAACCAGATCCTAAAAACACCAATGTCTCGTGAAGCGAGCGGCGAAGATCTTCTGCGTCGTCCAGAAATGACTTATTCACAGCTGACGGCTCTGGATCGTTTTTCTCCAGCACTGGAAGATCAACAAGCGGCTGAGCAAGTTGAGATCCAAGTGAAGTACGAAGGTTACATTCAGCGTCAACAAGACGAAATTGAAAAATCACTGCGTCATGAAAACACCAAACTGCCGGCTGATATTGATTACAGCCAGGTAAAAGGGCTTTCTAACGAAGTAGTTCTAAAACTAACTAACGCTAAACCGGATTCAATTGGTATTGCTTCTCGTATTTCGGGTATTACACCTGCGGCAATTTCAATCCTACTGGTTTACTTGAAAAAACACGGCCTGTTGAAAAAGGGTGAGGAAGCATAATGAGCGTATTACGCGAAAAACTGGATCACCTGATTGGCCAGACTGACCTAGAAGTATCTGAAAAACAACGTAGCCAGCTAGTTGGCTATGTTGAGTTACTCAACAAATGGAACAAGGCTTACAATCTAACTTCGGTTCGTGACCCATTAGAAATGATGGTGAAACATATCTTAGATAGCATCATTGTTAGCACTCACTTACAGGGTAAGCGCTTTATCGATGTGGGAACCGGACCTGGCTTACCTGGGATTCCGCTCTCAATCATGAACCCAGACTGCGAGTTTTACTTGCTAGATAGCTTAGGTAAGCGTATTCGTTTTATTAAGCAGGTGGTTCACGAGTTGGGAATCGACAACGTCGTGCCGGTCCAAAGCCGTGTTGAAGAGTTTCAACCTGAAGAAAAGTTTGATGCAGTGCTCAGTCGCGCATTTGCGTCAATGACAGACATGGTAGAGTGGTGTCACCATTTACCTAAAGAGCAATCCGGTGTATTTTTGGCTCTTAAGGGACAACATCCTAGAGATGAAATCGACCTGTTACCTGAATGGTGTTCAGTGACAGACATCAAAGCTTTGCGAGTACCAGAGCTTGATGGAGAGCGTCATCTAGTAACTTTATCGCGTCAGGGATAATCAGCGAGGCCATAGTGGGTAGAATCGTAGCAATTGCCAACCAGAAGGGCGGCGTAGGAAAAACAACAACTTGCATTAACTTAGCAGCATCAATGGCGGCGACAAAGCGCAAGATATTGGTTGTTGACCTCGATCCTCAAGGTAATGCCACTATGGCGAGCGGTGTCGACAAATATCAGGTTGAAGCAACTGCTTACGATTTGTTGGTTGAAGACACCCCATTTGATGAGGTAGTTTGTCGAAGTACATCTGGCAATTATGACCTCATCGCCGCTAACGGTGATGTTACTGCGGCAGAAATCAAGCTGATGGAAGTGTTTGCGCGTGAAGTACGCCTTAAGAATGCACTCGCATCCATTCGCGATAATTATGATTTCATCTTTATTGATTGCCCACCTTCTCTAAACCTTCTTACAATTAACGCGATGGCTGCAGCCGATTCCGTGTTAGTTCCAATGCAATGTGAATACTTTGCACTTGAAGGTTTGACTGCGTTGATGGATACCATCAGTAAGCTCGCAGCGGTGGTGAACGAGAACCTGAAGATCGAAGGTCTTCTGCGTACTATGTATGATCCGCGTAACCGCTTATCGAACGAAGTATCTGATCAACTCAAAAAGCACTTCGGTAGCAAGGTTTACCGAACTGTGATCCCTCGAAATGTACGTTTAGCTGAAGCGCCGAGTCACGGCAAGCCTGCAATGTACTACGACAAATATTCCGCTGGTGCCAAAGCATATCTTGCTCTCGCAGGCGAAATGTTGCGTCGTGAAGAAGTCCCAGTATAGGTCTAATCAAAGGAATTCGCTCAATGTCTAAGCGTGGTTTAGGAAAAGGGTTAGATGCACTGCTTGCAACTAGCTCGTTGGCTCGTGAAAAACAGCAAGTTGCTTCTCATAGTCAGGCGTTATCGGCTGATGGAGAGCTCACAGAGTTGGCTGTTGGTTGCTTGAAACCAGGGGTATATCAACCGCGTAAAGATATTGCGCCAGAAGCGCTAGAAGAGCTGGCGGCTTCAATTCAATCTCAAGGCATCATCCAGCCAATCGTTGTACGTCCATTAGCGCAAGATCAGTATGAGATTATTGCGGGTGAGCGTCGTTGGAGAGCGGCTCGTCAAGCGGGCCTTAAGCAAGTGCCATGTCTTATCAAGCGAGTGGAAGACAAAGCCGCGATTGCGATGGCGTTAATCGAGAATATTCAGCGTGAAGACCTGAATGTTATCGAAGAAGCACAAGCGCTAGAGCGCTTACAGAATGAATTTGAACTGACGCATCAGCAAGTTGCTGATGTGATTGGTAAATCGAGAGCAACGGTTAGTAACTTATTACGTCTAAATCAGCTCGAAAATGAAGTAAAAGGTTTAGTTTCCAACAAACAACTGGAAATGGGGCATGCTCGAGCACTGCTTGCGCTTGAAGGTGATACCCAGGTTGAGGCAGCGAACACTGCGGCGACCAAAAACATGACCGTGCGTCAAACTGAACAACTTGTTAAAAAGTGTTTAAAACCAGACGTTGAACCAGAATCGAAGCCTGAAGACACAGAAGCTATCGAACTTTCACGAAGACTCACGGAAAAATTGCAAGCAAACGTTTCAGTTACTCGTTCTGTTAGCGGTAAGTCAAAAGTGACGATTACTCTTGATGAGCCTCACAAATTAGAGCAACTTATTGCTAAATTAGAGTACTAAATGAGATAATTGACTTAGGTCAATTATGTAATAAACAAGTAATTTCGTACAAAAGTTGTCGGTTTGTATGCAAAAATGTAAATGATTGCAGCGTTCTTATTGCAATCAATTTGGCTGAACGTATAATTTTCGCCAATTTCTCAGCACGCTTTTGAGCGAGTGGTAAAGTGGGCTTAAAGAGGAACGAATACATGGTAGCGGCGTTAGCAAGACCAGGACGAGTGCTTGCAAAGCAAATGTTATTGATCGAGCTTAGCGCGGTTATATTAGTGGCGATAGGGTTAGGTTTAGCTGTTAATCCTGACTGGGGTTTTGCTGCATTAATCGGTGGCGGCATTTTTGTCATCGCGAATGTAGTTTTTTGTGTGTGTGCTTTCCTATTTTGTGGAGCTCGTGCGACTAAGTTAGTTGCGGCGTCGTTCTATGCTGGCGAAGCGCTAAAAATCCTAATCACAGTTCTACTATTCTCTATTGTCTACATGTATATGCAGGTGGAGTTAATCCCCCTCAAACTGACCTATTTACTGGTTCTTGGTATTAATATCTTTGCGCCAGTGCTTTTCATTAACAATAAGAAATAGGACGAGTTATGGCTGCGGCAACAGCATCCGGATACATTGAACACCACTTACAGAATCTATCTTTAGCTAAGTTAGGTTTTGTAGAGGAGACAAGTTTCTGGAACGTACATATAGACAGTCTGTTTTTTTCGGTGTTGACAGGGATGTTATTCCTTTGGGTTTTTCGCTCAGTCGCTAAGAAAGCAACAGTAGGTGTACCTGGTAAGCTTCAGTGTTTTGTAGAAATGGTAGTGGAATTCGTTGGCGACAACGTTAAGGAAACTTTCCATGGCCGCAACCCGCTGATTGCCCCATTAGCACTGACTATATTCTGCTGGATTATTTTAATGAACTTGATGGACTTAGTGCCAATCGATTTCTTACCATATCCTGCAGAGCATTGGTTAGGCATCCCTTACTTGAAAGTGGTTCCTACAGCTGATGTAAATATAACTATGGCAATGGCTCTAGGTGTTTTTGCTCTGATGATCTACTACAGCATCAAAGTAAAAGGCTTGGGCGGATTTGCTAAAGAATTGGCACTGCATCCATTTAATCACCCAATCATGATTCCATTTAACTTGGTACTTGAGGTAATTTCGCTTCTGGCGAAGCCACTATCTCTAGGTATGCGTTTATTTGGTAATATGTTTGCGGGTGAGGTGGTGTTTATTCTTATCGCGGCAATGCTACCGTGGTACTTACAATGGGTAGGTGCACTACCTTGGGCTATCTTCCATATCTTGGTTATTTTGATTCAAGCATTTGTTTTCATGATGTTGACAATTGTTTACTTATCAATGGCTCATGAAGATAGTGATCACTAAAAAAAATTTTTAAGCTTTATTCTAACTATTAATGTTAATCGGAGAACGTAAATGGAAACTGTACTAAGTTTTTCAGCAATCGCTGTTGCTATTATTGTTGGTCTTTGTGCCGTAGGTACTGCAATTGGTTTTGCTATTCTTGGTGGTAAATTCCTAGAAGGCGCTGCGCGTCAACCTGAAATGGCTCCTATGCTACAAGTTAAGATGTTCATCATCGCTGGTCTACTGGATGCTGTTCCAATGATCGGTATCGTAATCGCACTACTATTCACGTTTGCTAACCCATTTGTTGGTCAACTAGCAGGCTAATTAACTCTTCAATAGTTAATTAAATTTTTGTAGTTGATTCTTAACGAGGGGTAGCTGTTGTGAATATGAACGCAACTCTGCTAGGTCAAGCAATTGCTTTTTCACTGTTTGTTTGGTTCTGCATGAAATATGTATGGCCACCAATCATGCAAGCAATTGAAGAGCGTCAGAAGAAAATTGCTGACGGTCTAGTAGCCGCTGAGCGCGCTGCTAAAGACTTGAACCTGGCACAAGCCAACGCTTCTGAGCAAATGAAAGAAGCAAAGCGCACTGCAACTGAGGTTATTGAACAGGCAAACAAACGTAAAGCTCAAATTATTGATGAAGCTCGCGAAGAAGCTCAGGCAGAACGCCAGAAAATCTTAGCGCAAGCGGAAGCAGAACTTGAAGCTGAGCGCACACGTGCCCGTGATGACCTGCGCAAACAAGTCGCAACTCTGGCTATAGCTGGTGCTGAGAAGATCCTTGAGCGTACGATCGATAAAGACGTACACAAAGACCTTCTTGACAACATTACTGCAAAACTTTAAAGCAAGGGGCTGTATATGTCTGATTTGACAACAATCGCACGCCCCTATGCTAAAGCAGCTTTTGACTTTGCGGTAGAGAAAGGTGAGCTTGACCAATGGAGTCAAATGCTCTCTTTTGCTGCCGAAGTGGCACAAAACAATGATATCCACAATCTACTAAGCAGTTCTCTAACTGCTGAAAAATTAGCGGAAGTATTCATTGCAGTTTGTGGCGAACAATTTGATGAATTCGGCCAGAACTTGATTAAAGTGATGGCAGAGAATGGCCGCTTAATGGCTTTTCCTGATGTTTGCAAAGAGTTCTTATTGCTCAAACAAGAGCACGAGAAAGAGATCGACGTTGAAGTAACTTCAGCGGTTGAACTTTCTGAAGAACAACGCGCAGATATCAGCAGCAAATTGGAACAGCGCCTAGCGCGCAAAGTACAGCTGAATTGCAGTATAGATGAGACTCTGCTTAGCGGAGTTATTATTCGAGCCGGAGACCTAGTCATCGATAACTCAGCGCGTGGTCGACTAGACCGCCTGAGCGATGCATTGCAGTCTTAATGGGGATTGGAGCATGCAACTTAATTCCACTGAAATTAGCGATCTAATTAAACAACGTATTGAATCTTTCGACGTTGTTAGTGAAGCTCGCAATGAAGGTACTATCGTTTCGGTAAGCGATGGCATCCTTAGCATTCACGGCCTAGCGGACGTGATGCAAGGTGAAATGATTGAACTACCGGGTGGCCGTTACGCGCTAGCACTTAACTTGAACCGTGATTCGGTTGGTGCTGTTGTAATGGGCCCATATGCTGACCTACAGGAAGGCATGAAAGTTACAGGTACTGGCCGCATTCTTGAAGTGCCAGTAGGTCCAGAACTACTTGGTCGTGTTGTAAACACACTAGGTGAGCCAATTGATGGCAAAGGTCCTATCGAAGCGAAACTGACTTCGCCTGTAGAAGTAATTGCACCAGGTGTAATCGACCGTAAATCGGTAGATCAACCTGTACAAACTGGTTACAAGTCTGTTGACTCAATGATCCCAATCGGTCGTGGTCAACGTGAACTAGTAATCGGTGACCGTCAAACTGGTAAAACAGCGATGGCGATCGATGCGATTATTAACCAAAAAGATTCAGGTATTTTCTCTATCTACGTAGCAATCGGTCAGAAAGCATCGACTATCGCTAACGTAGTTCGCAAACTAGAAGAGCACGGCGCGCTAGCTAACACTATCGTTGTTGTTGCATCAGCTTCTGAATCTGCAGCGCTACAATACCTAGCGCCATACGCAGGTTGTGCGATGGGTGAATACTTCCGTGATCGCGGTGAAGATGCACTGATTGTTTATGATGATCTATCTAAGCAAGCAGTAGCTTACCGTCAGATCTCGCTACTACTTAAGCGTCCACCAGGTCGTGAAGCGTTCCCAGGTGATGTTTTCTACCTTCACTCTCGTCTACTAGAGCGTGCTGCTCGTGTAAGCGAACACTACGTAGAAACATTCACTAACGGTGAAGTGAAAGGCAAGACTGGTTCTTTAACTGCTCTTCCTATCATCGAAACGCAAGCTGGTGACGTATCTGCATTCGTACCGACGAACGTAATCTCGATTACCGATGGTCAGATCTTCCTACAAACTGAGCTATTCAACGCGGGCGTACGTCCAGCTGTTGACCCAGGTATCTCAGTATCTCGTGTAGGTGGTTCAGCGCAGACTAAAATCATCAAGAAGCTATCTGGCGGTATCCGTACAGCTCTAGCACAGTACCGTGAACTTGCGGCATTCGCACAGTTCTCGTCTGACCTTGATGAAGCGACTAAGAAGCAGCTAGACCATGGTCAAAAAGTTACAGAGCTAATGAAGCAGAAGCAATACGCTCCTATGTCTGTATTTGACCAAGCACTTGTAATCTTCGCTGCAGAGCGTGGTTACCTTCAAGACGTAGAGCTTGCTAAGCTTCTAGACTTTGAAGCTGCTTTACTATCGTTTGCTCGCGGTCAATATGGCGATCTAGCTACACAGATCGACACAACGGGTGCTTACAACAATGATATCGAAGCTGAGCTGAAGAAGCTTGTTGACGATTTCAAAGCAACCCAGACCTGGTAATTGGTGGGTGGCCTTCGGGTCACCTCATACCATTAACGGAGAGTAACGATGGCCGGCGCAAAAGAGATACGTAATAAAATCGGTAGTGTTAAAAGCACACAGAAGATTACGAAAGCAATGGAAATGGTAGCAGCTTCAAAAATGCGTCGTTCTCAAGACGCAATGGAAGCTACTCGTCCATATGCAGAAACAATGCGTAAAGTGATCGGTCATTTGGCTAACGGTAGCCTTGAGTATAAGCATCCTTATCTTGAGGAACGTGAAGCCAAACGTGTTGGTTACATCATCGTTTCTACAGACCGTGGTCTTTGTGGTGGTTTGAACATTAACTTGTTCAAGAAAGCCATGAACGACATGAAAGATTGGTCTGAGAAAGGTGCTGACGTTGAACTGGCAATTATCGGTTCAAAAGCAACAGCATTTTTCAACAACAGCGGCGCGAAAGTAGCAGCTCAAGTTTCTGGCCTAGGCGATAGCCCTAGCCTTGAAGACTTAATCGGCTCTGTAAGCGTAATGCTAAAGAAATATGATGAAGGTGAATTGGATCGCCTGTTCGTAGTGTTCAACAAGTTTGAAAACACTATGGTACAAGAACCAACGATCGATCAATTACTTCCTTTGCCTAAATCAGATAGCGAAGATATGCAGCGCGATCATGCTTGGGACTACATTTATGAGCCTGAGCCAAAACCACTACTAGATGCACTATTGGTTCGTTACGTCGAATCTCAAGTGTACCAAGGTGTGGTCGAGAACCTTGCTTGTGAGCAAGCGGCTCGAATGATTGCAATGAAAGCTGCAACCGACAACGCTAGCGACCTAATCGATGATTTAGAGCTTGTGTACAACAAGGCGCGTCAAGCGGCTATTACACAAGAACTTTCTGAAATCGTTTCAGGCGCAGCAGCGGTTTAATCGCTTATTCGTTTTAAGCTTAGGTAAAACTAAATAGTTAGAGGATTAACGATGGCTACAGGTAAGATCGTACAGATCATCGGTGCGGTAGTCGACGTAGAGTTCCCACAGGGCGAAGTACCTCGTGTATACGATGCTCTGAATGTTAATGAAGTGAAAGAGCGTCTAGTTCTTGAAGTTCAGCAACAACTTGGCGGTGGCGTAGTTCGCGCAATCGTAATGGGTAGCTCTGATGGTTTACGTCGTGGTTTGACAGTTGAAAATACTGGCGCTCCAATCTCAGTACCAGTAGGTACTAAGACCTTAGGTCGTATCATGAACGTTCTAGGTGACGCGATTGATGAGTGTGGTGAAATCGGTGCAGAAGAGCACTACGCAATTCACCGTGAAGCTCCAAGCTACGAAGAACAGTCTAACGAGACAGCTCTTCTAGAGACGGGTGTTAAGGTAATCGACTTGGTTTGTCCATTCGCTAAGGGTGGTAAAATCGGTCTATTCGGTGGTGCAGGTGTAGGTAAGACCGTTAACATGATGGAACTTATCAACAACATCGCACTTCAACACTCTGGCCTATCTGTATTTGCAGGTGTAGGTGAGCGTACTCGTGAAGGTAACGATTTCTACTTTGAAATGCAGGAAGCAGGCGTTGTAAACGTTGAAAACCCTGAAGAATCTAAAGTAGCGATGGTTTACGGTCAGATGAACGAGCCACCAGGTAACCGTCTACGTGTTGCACTGACTGGTCTAACAATGGCTGAGCGTTTCCGTGACGAAGGTCGTGACGTTCTACTATTCGTAGATAACATCTACCGTTACACGCTTGCAGGTACTGAGGTATCAGCACTTCTAGGCCGTATGCCTTCTGCGGTAGGTTACCAACCTACTCTTGCAGAAGAAATGGGTGTTCTACAAGAGCGTATCACGTCAACTAAGCAAGGTTCTATCACGTCTGTACAGGCGGTATACGTACCTGCGGATGACTTGACTGACCCGTCTCCAGCAACAACGTTCGCGCACTTGGATGCAACGGTTGTACTTAACCGTAACATCGCAGCTATGGGTCTATACCCAGCGATCGACCCGCTAGATTCTACATCTCGCCAACTGGATCCATTGGTAGTTGGACAAGAGCACTACGACATCGCTCGTGGCGTTCAGTCTACACTTCAGCGCTATAAAGAGCTGAAAGATATCATTGCTATCCTAGGTATGGACGAGCTATCTGAAGAAGATAAGCAAGTAGTATCTCGTGCTCGTAAGATTGAGAAGTTCCTTACTCAGCCTTACCACGTAGCGGAAGTATTTACTGGTGACCCAGGTGTTTACGTACCTCTAAAAGAGACTCTACGTGGCTTCCAAGGTCTATTATCTGGTGAATACGATGACATTCCAGAGCAAGCGTTCATGTACTGCGGTACTATCGACGAAGCTATTGAGAATGCTAAGAAGCTATAAGGCTAACTAGGAGGCGATATGGCAGCAATAACCTTTCACCTAGACGTAGTAAGTGCAGAGAAAAAGCTTTTCTCTGGTCTTGTTGAGACGTTTCAGGTGACCGGTAGTGAGGGTGAGCTTGGTATTTTCCATGGTCATACTCCACTGCTGACCGCTATCAAGCCTGGTATGGTGCGTATTGTTAAGCAGCACGGCCACGAAGAAATCATTTATGTTTCTGGTGGTATGGTAGAAGTTCAGCCTGGTACAGCGACTGTACTGGCTGATACAGCTATCCGTGGTGAAGAACTAGACGCAGCAAAGGCGGAAGAAGCTAAGCGCAAGGCTGTGGAGAATATCCAAAATCAGCATGGCGACATAGACTTCGCACAAGCGGCCGGTGAACTGGCTAAAGCCATTGCTCAGTTACGAGTTATCGAACTGACAAAACAGCGCCGCTAATCTTTTATAAGATTATTGGTTCTGATCTAAAGGCGACCTAAGGGTCGCCTTTTTGTTTTTTTGCATTCTCATAATTGTTCGTTTACGTATCGCTACCGATTAAATGGTTATTACGATTTAAGTTTTTGCCTCAAAACGGTTACAATATCAGCTTAATAAAAATTACGTCGGATAGGTTTACAATGAAGTTTAGCGCGGTAATTCTCGCAGCGGGCAAAGGTACTCGCATGTATTCAAATACACCAAAGGTTCTGCACACTCTTGCAGGCAAACCAATGGTGAAGCATGTGATCGATACCTGTAATGGTCTCGGCGCCCAAAATATCCACTTGGTTTATGGTCATGGTGGTGATCAGATGAAGGCTACTTTGGCTGAGGAATCGGTAAATTGGGCACTGCAAGCAGAGCAGTTAGGTACAGGTCACGCGGTTGATCAGGCATCAGCGCACTTTGCTGATGATGAGAAAGTCCTAGTACTTTACGGTGATGTTCCGCTTATCTCGCCTGAAACCATTGAAAACCTATTAGACGCTCAACCAAATGGTGGCATCGCACTACTTACTGTTGTGCTGGATAACCCAATGGGTTACGGCCGTATCATTCGTCGCAATGGTCCAGTAGTAGCGATCGTTGAACAAAAAGATGCAACGGATGAGCAGAAGCTTATCAAAGAGATCAACACCGGAGTTATGGTTGCGACAGGCGGTGATCTTAAGCGCTGGTTGTCAGGTCTAAGCAATGACAACGCGCAAGGTGAATACTACCTAACTGACGTTATTGCTGCAGCTCACGATGAAGGCCGTGCGGTAGAAGCGGTACACCCTGTAAGCCCAATTGAAGTTGAAGGCGTGAACGATCGCTCTCAACTTGCTCGTTTAGAGCGTGCTTACCAAGCAGAGCAGGCTGACAAATTATTGAAGCAGGGCGTTATGCTACGCGACCCTAGCCGCTTTGATCTACGTGGTGAACTGCAATGTGGTATGGACGTTGAGATCGACACCAACGTTATTATTGAAGGCAGCGTAAGCATTGGTGATAACGTGGTTATTGGCACTGGTTGTGTTTTAAAAGACTGCGAAATTGATGACAATACCGTTATTCGCCCATACAGCGTAATTGAAGGTGCGACTGTAGGTGAAGACTGCACAGTTGGTCCATTTACTCGCCTACGTCCAGGCGCTGACATGCGCAATGATTCGCATGTTGGTAACTTTGTTGAAGTGAAGAACACTCGTCTTGGTGAAGGCTCTAAAGCGAACCACCTTACTTACTTAGGTGACGCAGAGATTGGTCAGCGTGTTAACGTTGGTGCAGGTGCTATTACTTGTAACTACGATGGTGCAAATAAGTTTAAGACCATCATTGGCGATGACGTATTCGTTGGCTCTGATAGCCAATTAATCGCGCCTGTTACTATCGGTAATGGTGCGACAGTGGGTGCTGGTTCTACGGTAACACGTGACGTTTCTGAGAACGAACTGGTTATCAGCCGTGCTAAAGAGCGCAAAATTGCGGACTGGCAGCGCCCAAAGAAGAAGTAATCTTCTAACACCTAAAGTTTGATTCTTTTGAAAGCCAGCAACTTACGTTGCTGGCTTTTTTGTCATCATTTACTGACAAAAAAATAATCTATTTCCTAATTGTATTTTGTAGGACGATTGTTAATAATCGGGTCGTTGTTCTGTAAATTTGAAGTGTGCGCAAAATGAGACTCGTCGATAAAAAGTGGCAAACTTTGCCGATCATTATTCTGTCTTTTTCAATGCTGGTGGGCCTGTATGGTTTTTACATCACTTTAGAAAAGTTAGTGGTTGAGAACGAACGTAACCATCTCGTCTCATTGATGTCTGACGTTGTTTATGAGATCCGTGAAGATAGTAGCCTATTTACTGCTGGAGTGGATGTGGATGACTACATTGGCAATCTTACTCAAGCCAGTACGCGATTGAGAATCCAGGTTATTACGCCTGATGGTGTGGTGATTGGTGATACAGACCTTTCTGATCATGCATTGGCGAGTGTTGAGAACC
This sequence comes from Vibrio sp. T3Y01, assembly GCF_013114525.1. Lineage (NCBI taxonomy): Bacteria > Pseudomonadati > Pseudomonadota > Gammaproteobacteria > Vibrionales > Vibrionaceae > Vibrio > Vibrio sp. T3Y01. The sequence continues at coordinate 45,987 of NZ_VTXJ01000026.1, forward strand.
ACAGCAATCGCCCTGAGTTTCAACAAGCTTTAGAAAACGGCCTTGGTAGTGACGTGCGCTTTAGTACCGTTACCTCCGTTGATCGTATCTATTACTCGCATAAAGAGTCGATGAACGGTAGCAGTTTCGTTATCGTAATCTCTTCACCTATGCATCAACTTAAGCAGATGAACTTCCAGCTAATGGGTATTCTGATCGGGATGGTTGTATTGAGCTTGAGCTTTTTGATTGGCACTTCGTATGTGAGTAACCGTCAGATAGTGCACAAGGTTGAAGAAGAGCAGAAGAAGCAAGATGAGCGTATTCGCCAAAGAACCCATGAGATTGAGTTGATGCACCGTTTGGCCAATATGCTTGCAGCGTGTAATAACATGGTGGAAGCTCAGCAGATCGTTTCAGATATCTTGCCGCGAATTCTTGGTAAGGTGAACGGCAGTGTTTCACTGATGCGAGCATCACGAAATCAATTAATTACCCAGCTAGACTGGGGAGACACTTGGCCCGGAAGTGCGAGCTTTGCACCTGAAGAGTGTTGGTCACTGCGTAAGGGGCGAGCACATCAATCAAATGATGACTTCCATTCGTTAACTTGTGGGCACATGCACGAGATGGAAAACAATCAAACCCTTTGTATCCCATTGACCGCGCATGGCAATACCATAGGCATCATGCACCTCTATTTCGGTCAAGGTCATATCGAGATTGACCCTATCACCGAGCAATTGGCTTTCAGTGTGTCAGAACACCTAGGCTTGGCGCTGGCTAACTTGAGCCTGCAAGAGAAGCTTCGCTCACAAGCATTGAGCGATCCACTGACAGGACTATTCAACCGTCGCTTCTTCGAGCAGAAGTTGGAAGAGCACTCAATGAATTCAGCCACCAGCGAGCAGCCACTGTCTTTGCTGATGCTCGATTTGGATCACTTCAAACGCTTCAATGATAACTTTGGCCATGATGCAGGTGATTTCGTGTTGAAAGAGATCAGTGCGCTACTTAAACAGAGTGTCAGTGAAGATGAGATTGCTTGTCGCTTAGGTGGTGAAGAGTTGGCGGTGCTGCTTCCACATTACACTATGCAGCAAGCGACCGAGTTCGGGCAAACCTTGTGTGATGCGGTTCGTTCTATGCACCTAGAACACAAAGGGCTTTCTTTAGGTCAGTTAGGTGTATCGATCGGTGTTGCTACGTATCCGAAGCCTGCCTCCGATACCGAATCTCTGGTGAAGATGGCGGACAACGCGCTGTACATGGCAAAGGATATGGGACGCAGTCGAGTGGTTAATTATGATGAATACAGCCGCCATAAGGCACCTGCGTTAGAAGTTGTTGATGGAGAAGCGGCTACGCATTAACTCTAGTGAGTACAAAATTCAGATATAAAAAGAGCGAGTTACCTCGCTCTTTTTAGTTTTTATTAAACTAGAAACTAGTCTTGTTTCTCTTCTGCTACAACGCGAGAGTTATCCGGCGCTGCGAAGTGTTCTGAAAGCTCTTTGTTTGAAACGATGTAACCAATCCACAATGCGCCCAAACAAATCACGACCGCGATGCCTGTCGCACTTAATGCTTGGCTCGCCATTGCTGCTACCAATGCGCTTGAAAGGCCGCTGATGCTGATTTGTAAGCTATTCTGTAGACCAGCCGCTGTTGCTGGGCTTTGTTTTGCACTTGATAGAGCACGGTTTACTACGATTGGGTAAAGTGCGCCATTTGCTACTGCAATCAGACAGAAGGGTGCAAGTAGAGGCCAGATTGATGTCAGTTCCCACTGTGATGCGATAAAGATAAGCATTGCAGCAACGCTGAACAAACCGATCAGATTTCTTAGCACCACACCATCGCTATATTTCTTCACGGCTTGCTTACCGAAGTAACCACCCGCCATGAATGCGATCGTCTGTGGGATGAAGCTCAGGCCAATGTCTTTTGCTTCGTAGCCTAATTGCGCCATGATCTCAGGCATACCCGTTAGGTAAGCAAAGAACGCTGCAGAAGCCGATGCAAACATCAATACGTTACCCACGTAAGGCTTCGATTTAAGCAGCATTTTGATATCAGTTTTCACTGATGTTTGTTTTACTTCTGGTGCTTCTTTTGGCTGAGCCATAGTGGTTGCCACTAGCAGCGCGCCCATTAGGGTTAATGTTACGAAGATGCTGTGCCAGCCAAAGTTATCTGCCAGTAGCACACCAAGTTGAGGTGCCAGCGCTGGAGACAGTGCCACCAAAGGCATGATGGTTGCAAAAATTTGTTGGCTGCTGCTCTCTGAGTAGCGCTTGATAACCATCGCTTGCCAGATTACCGCTGGTGCACATACACCAATCGCTTGAATGAAGCGCAACGTCAGTAGATGCCAAACTTCAGTACTGAATGCCAAACCGAAAGAAGCGGCAGTGAAAATCAAAAGACCAACCGCCAGCGTATTACGGTGACCGTATTTATCACTCGCTAATCCCCAAAGCAGTTGACCCATTGCCATACCACCAAGGAATACAGTAAGAGATAGGGCGATCTGTTCAGGACCGGTTGCGAAATCGATCTCCATCGCCTTAAATGCAGGAAGGTACATATCAGTCGCGATAAAACCTAGCATTGAAAGTACTGCAAGGTAGACCAATTGAAATTTAGAAATATTCATAAGATGCCATTACGCTAAAAGTAGTGATGTTTTTATCATCAAAAAAATTGTTTGATATACAGAGGTGAAAGTCCCTGTTTATTTATGCTGACATTCTATTTTTCGGATCTGATAAAATAAAACGCTAAAATATGTGGTTATCAATCAAAAAATTTGAAGGCTTATGTTCTCTAAATCCTCTTTAGAAATGCTCGACACGGTAGCGCGTTTAGGTAGCTTTACCGCGGCGGCGGAGCAGTTGCACAAAGTGCCCTCGGCGATCAGCTATGGTGTTAGACAGGTCGAACAAGAACTAGATGTACTACTTTTCAGGCGTTTACCTAGAAAGGTCGAGCTCACTCCGGCAGGTGAATTGTTCATTGAAGAGGCGCGTGCACTACTGAGGCAAATGGAAGAGGTCAGTGCCCAGACTCGTCGAGCAGCTCGAGGTTGGAAGAAAACCTTGCGTCTGACGCTCGATAATGTGGTGAAGCTCGACAAGATGAAGCCGATGATTGAAGAGTTCTATCAAACCTTTGAGTTTGCCGAACTTCAGATCAACATGGAGGTATTCAACGGTTCATGGGAAGCGATTGCACAGGGCAGGGCGGATATCGTGATTGGCGCCACGTCAGCTGTGCCAGTTGGTGGCGATTTTGAAGTCAAAGACATGGGGCAATTAGATTGGGCGTTTGTGATGTCGCCAAGCCACCCGTGTGTGCGCGAACAGAACCTTAATGAAGAGTTCGTGAGCCAATATCCAGCCATCTGCTTGGATGATACCTCAAGCGTGCTGCCTAAGCGTCATACTGGACACTACGCCAATCAAAGGCGTTTGCTGTTACCTAACTGGTATAGCGCTATTGAATGCCTCAAGAACGGCGTTGGAGTGGGGTACATGCCGAGGCATATTGCCGCGCCGATTATCGAACAAGGTTTGCTGGTGGAGAAAATTTTGCCAGAACCGAGCCCGTTGAGTCAGTGTTGCTTGGTGTGGCGAAAAGACGATAACCATAAGTTGATCGAGTGGATGGTCAATTATTTAGGATCCAGTGAACAACTTCACCGTGATTGGTTGGATCATCGCAAAGCGATCTAGTTGAAAGATCTTTGTTGGTAAGATCAAAAAGAGCGAGTGAAAACTCGCTCTTTTGTTTCGGTAACTCTCTCTTATGACAAGAAGAACTTGTAAGAAGGGTTATCGGTTTCATCTTTACACTGGTAACCAAGCTCTCTGAGGTGAGTAGAGAACTGAGCCAAATCATCATCATCCAGTTCGAATCCACACAATACACGGCCGTAATCAGCGCCGTGGTTACGGTAGTTGAACAGGCTGATATTCCAATGGGTACCTAAGGTATCAAGGAACTTAATCAATGCACCTGGATATTCTGGAAACTCAAAGCTGTACAAGCGCTCTTTCAATGGTTTTGATGGTTTGCCACCAATCATGTAACGAATGTGCAGTTTTGCCATCTCATCATCAGACAGATCGACGACTGGATAGCCACCTTCACGCAGGTCGTTGATGATGTGATCGAGTTCTTCTTGTCCACCATTGAGACGTACACCGACGAAGATGTTCGCTAGGCTGTCATCGTTATGACGGTAGTTAAACTCAGTCACAGCACGGCCGCCAATGATATTACAGAACTCTAGGAAGGCACCTTGTCGCTCAGGAATCGTAACCGCAAGTAGACCTTCGCGCTTCTCACCCAGCTCACAACGTTCAGACACATAGCGCAGACCATGGAAGTTGGTATTAGCACCAGACAGTACCGTTGCCAGTTGTTTGCCTTGCAGTTGGTTCTGCTCTGCAAACTTCTTTAAACCAGCCAGAGCAAGCGCACCAGAAGGCTCGGCAATCGCACGAGTGTCTTCAAAGATGTCTTTGACCGCAGAGCAGATCTCATCGCTAGATACGGCTATGTGACCATCGATGTACTGCTGACATAGACGGAATGTCTCTTCACCAATGCGCTTAACTGCAACGCCATCGGCAAACATGCTGACTTGATCCAGTACTACTGGCTCACCGGCATCCAGTGCTGCTTTCAAGCAAGATGAATCTTCAGGTTCAACCGCGATGACTTTTATTTCTGGCATCAATTGCTTAACCAGCACGGCAACACCCGCAGCCAAACCACCACCACCGACAGGCACAAAGATGTAATCCATGTGACCATTTTGTTGAAGCATTTCCATACCCATGGTGCCCTGTCCTGCGATCACCAATGGGTGATCGAATGGAGGCACAAAGGTGTAGCCATGTTCAGCGGAAAGGCGTTCAGCTTCAGCTTTAGCTTCATCAAAGTTACTGCCGTGCAGAACCACGTTACCGCCAAAGCCACGTACCGCATCAACCTTGATGTCTGGTGTGGTTTTTGGCATCACAATCGTGGTTTGAATACCAAGCTTAGAACCGGACAGTGCCATACCTTGAGCATGGTTACCTGCCGATGCTGCAATCACGCCAGCGGCTTTCTGTTGCTCTGAAAGGCTTGATACCATGTTGTAGGCACCACGTAGCTTGAACGAGTGGACCGGCTGACGGTCTTCTCGCTTTAGCTGAACCTGATTACCAATACGAGCACTTAAGCGAGGCATCTCTTGCAGAGGTGTCACGATTGCGGCTTCGTAAACTGGCGCTCTCAGGATCTGACGCAGATAATCTGCGCCAGTTTGTTTTTGGGGACTGACCGTGTCATCACTCATAGATTAGCCCTCAAGCTTCGACTTATCACGCACCGCGCCTTTGTCGGCACTGGTTGCCATGCTTGCGTAAGCTTTCAGTGCGAACGACACTTCACGCTGACGGTTTTCTGGTTTCCAGCCTAGTGCGTCTTGCTTAACACGACGCGCTTCTAGTTCAGCTTCAGGCACGTCAAGTGTGATCGAGCGACTAGGGATGTCGATAGTGATGATGTCGCCAGTATTGACTAGACCAATCACACCGCCACTTGCAGCTTCTGGAGAAGCGTGACCGATAGATAGACCCGATGTACCACCCGAGAAACGACCATCGGTTAGCAGTGCACAAGACTTGCCTAGGCCCATCGATTTTAGATAAGTAGTTGGGTAAAGCATTTCTTGCATGCCCGGACCACCTTTAGGACCTTCGTAACGGATAACAACCACTTCACCCGCTTTTACTTCACCACCTAAGATGCCTTCTACGGCTGTGTCTTGGCTTTCAAATACGATAGCAGGGCCTTGGAATTTCAGGTTCTCTTCATCAACACCTGCCGTCTTAACGATACAACCATCAACCGCGATATTACCTGAAAGTACTGCTAGGCCACCTTCTTGGCTGAATGCGTTCTCTTTGGTACGGATACAACCTTCTTTACGGTCGTCATCAAGGCGATCCCAACGACAATCTTGCGAGAAGGCTTTAGTCGTACGAATGCCCGCAGGGCCAGCACGGAAGAATTTAAGTACCGCTTCGTCTTCTGTCTGCATGATGTCGTATTGAGCAAGCTGCTCTTGCATGCTTAGACCAAGCACAGTGCGAGTTTGGCTGTTCAGTAGGCCTGCACGGTCTAGCTCACCAAGGATAGCCATTACACCACCTGCGCGGTGAACGTCTTCCATGTGGTACTTAGGTGTTGAAGGAGCTACTTTACATAGGTGTGGAACACGGCGAGACATCTCGTCGATATCACCCATATCAAAGTCGACTTCACCCTCTTGAGCTGCTGCCAATAGGTGAAGAACAGTGTTACTCGAACCACCCATTGCAATATCTAGAGCCATTGCATTTTCAAAGGCTGCGCGGTTCGCGATATTGCGAGGCAGTGCTGATTCGTCGTCTTGCTCGTAGTAACGCTTAGTCAGGTCAACGATACGCTTACCGGCATTGATGAACAGCTCTTCACGGTCAGCGTGCGTTGCTAGCATAGAGCCGTTGCCTGGCTGAGATAGACCAAGTGCTTCAGTTAGACAGTTCATTGAGTTAGCTGTGAACATACCTGAACATGAACCACATGTTGGACACGCAGAGCGTTCTACTTGCTCACTTTGCTCATCTGAAATTGTTGGATCGGCACCTTGGATCATTGCATCAACAAGGTCTAGCTTGATGATTTGATCGGAAAGCTTGGTTTTACCGGCTTCCATTGGGCCGCCCGATACAAAGATCACTGGGATGTTTAGGCGCATTGCTGCCATCATCATTCCCGGAGTGATTTTGTCACAGTTCGAGATACACACCATCGCATCCGCACAGTGTGCATTGACCATGTACTCTACAGAGTCTGCGATAAGCTCACGTGATGGCAGTGAGTACAGCATGCCGCCGTGACCCATTGCGATACCATCATCAACTGCGATGGTGTTGAATTCTTTAGCGATACCGCCCGCTTTCTCGATTTCACCTGCAACCAATTGGCCCATATCTTTAAGGTGAACGTGGCCTGGTACGAATTGAGTGAAAGAGTTTACAACTGCGATGATTGGCTTACCGAAGTCATCATCTTTAACGCCAGTTGCACGCCATAAAGCGCGCGCACCAGCCATGTTGCGTCCGTGGGTAGTCGTTGCTGAACGATAGATTGGCATTGCTTAAATCCTTATAAAATATTTGGCTGTTGCTTACTGATTTTCTGAAGTTTGGTTTTCTGGATAAACATAGTCTAGCCAGCCCCACTTATCTTCAGTGGTACCATTGAAAAGACCAAAGTAAGCCGCTTGAACTTTTTCAGTGATAGGACCGCGTTTGCCTTCACCTACTGTAATTTTGTCTACACTGCGAACTGGAACAATTTCCGCTGCTGTGCCTGTCATGAAGACTTCGTCGGCAAGGTATAGCGCTTCACGAGCAATGTTCTCTTCACGGATCTCATAACCCATGTCTTTTGCTAGCGTCATGATCGAATCACGCGTGATGCCCGGCAGAATCGCGCTGGTCGCTGGTGGTGTGGATAGCACGCCATTGCGAACGACAAAGATGTTTTCACCCGCACCTTCTGAAAGGTAACCATCAACACTGAGAGCGATACCTTCATCGTAACCATGACGACGTGCTTCACCACCAACCAGTAGAGAAGATAGGTAGTTACCACCCGCTTTCGCTGCCGTTGGGATGGTGTTTGGAGCTGCACGGTTCCAGCTTGAGATCATCGCATCTACGCCATTTTCTAGCGCTTCTTCACCTAGGTAAGAGCCCCAAGGGAAAGCGGCGATGATAAGGTCCATCTCAGTATTTTCTGGAGGACATACGCCCAAACCTACGTTACCAACAAAGCCTAGAGGGCGGATGTAGGCTGACTCTAGTTTGTTTTGACGTAGTGTTTCGCGAGTCGCTTCCATAATCTCTTCCTCAGTGTAAGGAATCGGGAAGCGGTAGATTTTTGCTGAATCTTTTAGGCGCTTTGCGTGTTCTGGGTGACGGAAGATGACCGGCCCTTTTGGTGTGTTGTAGCAACGAACACCTTCAAACACTGAAGTACCGTAGTGCATAGCGTGGGTTAAGACGTGAACGTTCGCCTCTGCCCAAGGAACCATTTCACCGTTAAACCAAATATAGTCTGCCGTTTTTGCTGTCATGTTTGCTGTTCCTTATGCACTTATCTTTTGTTGTAAGTTATTGTTTGGCAATTCATTACGACTGATAGAGATAACGTCAACGGTACGTACATCCCACAGTTTTTCGATTTGATTTACCAAGAAGGAAATCGGACGCTCACTGTCGACAATGATTTCAACGCTAGCGATCTTGCTTTCATGGTTCTGAGTGCCGGCTACTTGTTTAACGATAAAGCCACGGTGACGAATAACACGAAGAACACGCTCTAGTAGTACTGGCTTATCATCGGCTTTGATGTCTAATAGGTATCTTTTCATGTTATGTGTTCTCCAACATATCACTGTTTGAAGCACCTGGCGGTACTAGTGGCCATACGTTCTCTTCTTCATCGATAAGAACATGAAGTAGGTAAGCCGTCTTGCTCTCTAGCATCTCTTTTAGAGCGGGCTCTACTTCTTCTTTACGAGTGATGGTCTTGCCCGGGATATCGAAGGCTTTCGCTAACATCACGAAGTCAGGGTTGTCATCTAAGATGGTTTCACTGTGGCGACCATCAAAGAACAGCGATTGCCATTGGCGAACCATGCCCAAGCGAGAGTTGTTTAGCAGTACCATCTTCACTGGGATTTGGCGGCGTTTTAGCGTACCCAGCTCTTGCACGTTCATCATGAACGAGCCATCACCAGAGATAAGAATAGATTGGTCATCAGGACGGCCAACCGAAGCACCCATCGCGGCTGGTAAACCAAAGCCCATAGTGCCTAGACCAGCAGAGGTGATGAAGTTTTGTGGATCGCGAGGTTGAATATGCTGTGCAGCCCACATTTGGTGTTGGCCCACATCGGTTGAAACGATAGAGCTTGCAGGCATCATGTCTGACAGTTGCTTTAACAGCAGTGGAGCAAAGATCAGATCGCCTGGGTGGTCATAGCGCCACTTGAATGAGCTACGTAGGCCTTCTGAGTGATGAACCCAAGAGGAGATGTCTTGGCTCAATTCAAGTTGAGGCATGATCTTGTTGATGTCGCCACGAATTGGCGCATCGGCAAGACGCAGTTTACTGAACTCAGCCGCATCGATATCGATATGGATAACTTTCGCGTGTGGTGCAAAGGTATCAAGCTTGCCGGTTACTCGGTCATCAAAACGAGCACCAACTACGATCAGTAAGTCACTCTCTTGAACCACTAGGTTAGCGGCTTTCGTGCCGTGCATACCAAGCATACCAAGGTAGTGCGGGTCGTCACGCTCAATAGTGCCTAAGCCTTTCAATGTGCTTACTGCTGGCATTGGGTTAAGGCGCAAAAACTCGCGAACGGCATCGGTCGCTTTTGCTAATTGAACGCCACCACCTACGTATAAAACAGGGCGGGTAGCTTGAGATAAGAAGTGCTGCGCCTGCTCAATAGCATCAGTCGTTGCTACCGGAATTTCAGGAGGAGTAAATTCAGGAAGAGTGTTTACCGGAGCTTCAGCCAGTTGAACATCTTTGGCGATATCAACGATAACTGGGCCAGGTCGGCCAGATTTCGCTACCACAAATGCTTCGGCTAGTGTTGGAGCTAGCTCTTCAATGTCGGTAACTAGGTAGCTGTGTTTAGTACATGATAGAGACATACCAATCACATCCATCTCTTGGAATGCATCGGTACCGATGTGGGAACTTGCTACCTGACCTGTGATAGCGACCAGTGGAATAGAGTCCATAAAGGCATCGGCTAGGCCTGTTACTAAGTTAGTAGCACCTGGACCTGAGGTTGCCATACATACTGCCACATCTTGTGTTGCACGAGCCATACCGATCGCAGCCATGGCCGCGCCTTGCTCATGGCGACATAAGATGTGCTCAACTCCGCCGTCATAAAGTGCATCGTAGATTGGCATGATGGCACCGCCTGGGTAGCCAAATACGGTCTCAATTCCTTGCTGCTTTAGTGCGGATACAACTAGTTCTGCGCCTTTCATCGGAATTCTCCCGTATTACCTTTATTTTGGTAACTTTTTCCTTTGTCTCTGCACATCTTGTGCTCCCATTCTTCCTGTAAATCGGCAAAGCCGAAAATGTTCAAAATATAAAAATCGATTATTCAAATTAGAAAAAACCCCCGGACTTGTCAGTGCGGGGGTTTTTTCTAATTCGTGGTTACTTTTTTCCCACTCGCCCCCGCGCAGTCTCAATAATGACTACGATAATCAGGTTAATCAGTGCGTAAATGCGAGCGTTAAAGTTCATATAATTCGAGTTTTCTCGTTTATTCTGTTCAGTAAATGTCTACATCTCTAGTGTTATCACACAAATCTGTTGCATGACAAGGAAAATGTCATTCTTTTTTCACATTAAAACACCATTCCACCAAGCTATATAACAACCTTATTGCTTTGGTGCGCAATGAATATCCAGAGCGAATACTTTTAAATCAAAGAGAAAGGAAAGTTATGGGACTCGCGATAATTCATAGCCGGGCTAGTGTGGGGGTTGAGGCGCCAGAAGTGACGGTTGAGGTGCATATCAGCAATGGAATGCCGGGGTTCACGCTGGTGGGTTTGCCTGAAACGACAGTCAAAGAGTCCAAGGACAGAGTCAGAAGTGCCATCATCAATTCTCGCTTTGAGTTTCCATCGAAAAGAATCACGGTCAACCTTGCTCCAGCGGATTTGCCAAAAGAGGGCGGCCGTTTTGATTTGCCGATTGCGCTTGGAATCTTAGTCGCCTCTGAGCAACTTCCTACTTCTAAGATCGCGCAGCATGAGTTTATTGGTGAGTTGGCACTGTCTGGAGAACTGCGTTCAGTTAAAGGTGTGCTGCCAGCGACACTGGCTGCTGATAGTGTTGATCGCTGCTTAGTTGTACCGCATCACAATGGTGATCAGGCAGCCTTAGTTGGTAAAGGGGCCCATAAGTCGGCTCAAACCCTGTTAGAAGTTTGTGCGGATATGTGTGGTCAGGCTCAACTGGGTTTGTATCGCACTGAGCAACATCAAGTTGATGTGTCTGAGCTTCGCGACTTGCAGGACATCATTGGCCAACAGCAGGGGAAGCGAGCATTGGAGATAGCAGCGGCGGGTAACCATAACTTACTTTTTCTCGGGCCTCCCGGAACGGGCAAGACCATGTTGGCGTCTCGTCTGCGTGATTTGTTACCTGACATGAGTGATGAAGAAGCGATGGAAACGGCATCGGTCGCCTCTTTGACTCAACAAGAGATTAATCAGTACAACTGGAAGCAACGCCCTTTTCGCGCGCCACATCATTCGAGTTCAATGGCAGCACTGGTTGGTGGTGGCTCTGTACCTCGCCCGGGCGAGATCTCTTTAGCGCACAATGGTTTATTGTTTCTTGATGAGATGCCCGAGTTTGAGCGCAAGGTGCTTGATTCATTGCGTGAGCCGCTGGAGTCAGGTGAAATCATTATCTCGCGGGTGGCGGGCAAAACTCGCTTTCCTGCGCGCTTTCAATTAATTGGTGCATTGAACCCAAGTCCAACTGGCTACTATGAGGGTAATCAAGCACGCGCTAACCCGCAGATTATATTGCGCTACCTCAATCGGCTATCAGGTCCGTTGCTTGATCGGTTTGATATGTCCCTCGAGATCCCACTTCTGCCTAAAGGAACGCTCGCTGAAGGTGGTGATCGCGGCGAAACCACCCAAGTCGTGAAGCAAAGGGTTAAACAGGCTCGTCAAACCATGTTGTCTAGGAACCATAAATCGAATGCACTGCTTGGTAGTCGAGAAATTGAAAAGTACTGTCCACTGCGACGCGAAGATGCGGAGTTTCTCGAGACAGCGCTGCATCGTTTAGGGTTGTCGATTCGTGCCTATCACCGAATCATCAAGGTCGCACGCACCATCGCTGATTTGGACGGTCATGAACAGATAGAAAAGAAACACTTATCCGAAGCACTTGGTTACCGCGCGATGGATAGATTATTGAAGCAACTTACGGCACAAGCTGTGTAGTGAAAAGCAGAAAAAAGCCTGCATAGATGCAGGCTTTGGTTTGATAGTTTATCTGTGTTGGTTGGATTAGAACTTGTAGTTCAAGCCAACTGAAACGATGTATTGAGACTCATCATAGAAGGTAATGTTCGAGTCGCTTGTGCCGTAACCAGCAAGGGAGACGAACGACCAGTTTTCCCAATCCATGAACTGATCATACTCATACGCGGCGAATAGATTGATGTTGTCATCGCTGCGCTTCTTTTGGAAAGTGATGCTGCTTGCATCGTAAGAGCGTTGGTTGTAACCCGCTGTTAGTGCGTATTGATGACGCCCCATACCACCAAATAAGCTGACCTCACCCCCGAATTGCTCGAACGATGCCGCATCGCCGTTTGCATCACTGGATTGATAAATTAAAGACGGTACTAGCATCATGGTGCGACTAATCGGTTGGCGGTACTGACCTTTCAGGTACAAGGTATCGGCGTCGCGTTTTAGCGCGTCTTCAACTAGATCGCTTTTCACATCTTTGGTCGCATACGCCATATCCAGTGAGAACGCAGAGCCAGCAATACTCTCTAGTTTTAGGCGGAACGCATTTCCGGTTTCATCGGTTTTACTGCGAGCTGAGCTCGTGTTGTATGGATCAGCCCAAGTTTCACCAGACATAATGGTTGGTAGTAGTGAAGCATCGATAACCATGCCTGATTCAAGTTGGTATTTGTAACCAACCTCAAGTACTACGGTACCCGTCGCAACATCATCACGAGCTGTACCTGTGTAAACCTGATGGTTCAACTTTTCACCAAAGGTGTAAGCGATACTACCTAGCGGCGCGACAAGAAATGAGCTTTCAGACGAAGCTTTTTGATTGGTTGAGGAGATCTTACTGTCAGCGTCGGTATTAAAATTTGAGGTCGAAGAAGTGACACCGGTGTTGATAGAGATTTCACCACTGAAACCAGGCTCATCAGCAAGCTTGGCAAACGCGGGCGCAGCAGCAACGCTTAACGCTAATAACGTATATTTGATTTTCATTCAGAGGCTCCTTGCCCCAGTGATTGGCAGTAATAAATAGCTATTAATAAAAGGTTATAGAAAACAACGAAATCTAAAGGTTCACTTTATCGTACACCTTATAAAGGTAAATTGGATAAATGGGAAACCGAACCGCATCCAAAGATAGTGTCTCTTGCAAGAAGTCATTAAAAAGTGTCAGGCACAAAAAAGGAAGCCGAAGCTCCCTTATTTTGTATTTTTGATTGTTTTTTTACTTTTTCAGTAAGAAGTTAACCAATTCAAAGTACTCATCTAGGCTGCTGATACCTTGAGCTTCTACTAGGTAACGATTGTTAACAACAACTGCTGGTACACCAGACAGGCCGCTGTCTTTGAATGCTTTATCGAAGCGACGAACCATTGAATCTACCGCAAAGCCGTTGTATGCCGCATCAAATTTCTTAGCATCAACACCTTCGTCTAGGAAGATTTGACGTAGTTCTGCTTCATCGCGTGGTGGCTTGTTCATGTTGTGAATGCGGTTAAACATCACTGGCACCATTTTGTCTTCCACTTTCAGTGCAATCATGGTCGCGTAAGCTTTGCTCATTGGCAGACCCATGTTGCCACCCATGAATGAAACATGGTTTTTCTGTAGCTTAGCGTCTTTTGGTAACTGCTGTTTTAGCTGCTGGATGATTGGCTCAAAGCTATTACAGTGTGGGCAGTAGAAAGAGAAGAATTCAGTTACTACAGGCTTCTTTGATGCTTCTAGATCAAGAACTTTGTAGTGCTCACCTTCGTTAAATTTCGCAGCGTGAGCGGTAAGGCTCAACATGATCAATGAGAAAAATGCGAATAGCTTTTTCATTTATTCAATCTCCATTATGTTTGAATTTTTATCTAGTTGTATGTTGCGATTGCGGTTACCACTGAGGCATTAACGAAAGTGGTGGTTCTTGCAGGGTAGCAATTTGCTCTTTACAAGCAAGTACTTGTTGCTCCCAATATTTCGGGTCATTGAACCATGGGAAGGCCAGAGGAAACGCTGGATCGTCCCATCGCTTAGCTAACCATGCCATGTAATGCACCATACGTAGACCGCGTAGAGGCTCAATTAGTTTCAGTTGTGAGCTATTAAAATCACAAAACTCTTGGTAATTCTCTAGCAGAATATCGAGTTGTATCAGCTTATCTTGGCGCTCACCATTGAGCAGCATCCACAAGTCTTGTACTGCCGGACCGTTACGTGCGTCATCGAGATCGACGAACATTGGCCCATCGCGCCACAAGATATTACCTGGGTGGCAATCACCATGCAGGCGGATGTTCTCAATATTGCTTGGCCATTGATTCTCTAATTCTTTGATCAGTAGATCGATATCATTAAAGAAAGCGTTCTCTAAGTGCATCGGGATAAATTGAGAGTTTTCTAGGATCTTACGTGGTTGATGCAGGTATTCATCTAGGCTGATGGTAGGACGATGTTGAAAGGTTTTCGCTGCACTCGCCTTATGAATTCTGCCAAGGAAGCGGCCAACGCCTTCTAATTGATCTAGGTTATCTACTTCATATTGTCTACCACCTACGCTCTCAAATAGTGCGAACAGGTAACCTTGATACTCATGCAGGGTAGCACCATTGATACTCATTGGCGGCGCGACGGGAATTTCTTGGTCGATGAGCTCCAGTGCGAAGTCATGTTCTTCTTGGATCTGTGCTTTGTTCCAGCGCTGAGGGCGATAAAACTTAACGACGTAGCGTTTACGGTCTTCATCGGTGAATTGATAGACCCGGTTTTCGTAGCTATTAAGGGCAAGAAGCCCGGATTCAGCACGAACCCCAATGCTTTCCAGTGCGTACCACATGAAGTCGGGGGTCAGGTTATCAAAGTTAAAGGCTTGCATCGTCATATAATAAAAAAGGCTCATTACTGAGCCTTTTTCCATTTATTGGGTGTTGTACCAATCGTGTGTGATTAGTATCAGAGTTTCTTGATAAAGCGGCTTTCTACTTCCATCGTAAACTCTTCATTATCCGAGAGTATAAACTGAATTGTCGAAACTGGTGAGCTCAGTTTTTCAGGATCGGCACCTAAACTGATAGGTAGGTTCAAAACCTCGCCTGGAGCAACGGTTACTGTCTGTTTGCCGTACCAAATTGAACCTGGTAACCCACTGACATCGAGTTTGTATTCTTGTTCTTGTTGAGTCTTGTTGATCACCTTGAGGGTATAGGTGTTTTCAACCAGTCCCTGAGTATTGACTCTGAACAGTTGGTTTCTATCACGTAGAACGCTCAAGCCTGCAGGGTCGACACTGGCGATTTGTACGAAGAACAAGCCAAGCATGAGAACAAGTATTGCACCGTAGCCCAATAATTTAGGACGCATCACCTTAGTTGAGTGACCTTCAAGCCTATGCTCCGTGGTGTAGTTAATCAGACCTTTCTCATAGCCCATGCGCTCCATGGTCTTGTCACAGGCATCAATACACGCGCCACAGTTAATACATTCGTATTGCAGGCCGTCACGGATATCAATGCCCGTCGGACACACTTGCACACACAGGTTACAGTCAATACAGTCACCAAGACCAAGCGCTTTAGGATCGGCCTTGCGAGAACGAGGACCGCGGCTCTCACCACGCTCAGTGTCGTAGCCTACGATGAAAGTGTCTTTATCAAACATTGCAGATTGGAAGCGAGCATAAGGACACATATGCAGACAAACAATCGAACGCATCCAACCAGCGTTGGCATAAGTACAACCAGCGAAGAACAGTACCCAGAACACAGGCCAGAACGAAGAGTTAAAGGTAAAGAAACCAACCACTAGCTCTTTGATTGGAATGAAGTAACCGACAAAGGTTAAACCGGTCGCAATCGCAATCGCCCACCATGCAATGTGCTTGATGGTTTTTCTGATCATCAGGTTGGTGGTTAACTTGCCAGAATCTTGTTTTCTTCGCTTGTTGGCAGCACCTTCCAGTTTCTCTTCGAACCAGATGTACATGAAGGTCCACACGGTTTGTGGGCACAGGTAGCCACACCACACGCGGCCCAAAAAAGTGGTGATAAAGAACAGGCCAAAGGCGGCAATCATGAATAAGATTGCGAGTAGGGTCAGATCTTGCGGGTATAGAGTGGTGCCAAAGAAGTTGAACTGCTGGCTACCGATATCGAGCAAGATTGCTTGTCGCTCACCAAATGGAATCCATGGGATCAGCGCAAAAAGTAAAAGTAAGAACCAACCACCGTAGCGGCGTAATTGTTGGAATTTACCTTTGCTTTCTCGAACATAGATTCGGTTACTTGGGTTAAATCGATCTCCATTACCTTTATGTGTCTTAGGATTAAAGGTTTTAGGAGTCACATCTTTGATATCGATTTTATCCTGACTCATGGATTATCCTTTTGGTGGCTATACCCTTCTTCGAGAGTATTGACGACATTGCTTTAAAAATATGATGTTAGAGGATCTAAGCTTTAAGTTTGGTGCCTAGGCTGAAAGAGCACTCACTCTTATTATTTTAGAAGATCCTTATGGGTGGCGATTATAGCGACAATCTTGTTCTCATTTCTTTAACGCTATCAACCTTTAACAACAAAAGTCATAACAGTTGTGACGAAAAAATAGCGAACAGAAACAAAAAAGCGACCCAGAGGTCGCTTTTTAGAATTGAGCTATTTATCTATAAGGCAATGATGCTTTAACACATTGAAGTGGTTAAAGTAGGCCGCGCGCTTTTAGGATTGCGGTTTTGAAATCATTCTCTTGGTCCTTTTTCAGACCTGGAATCATTTCATCTTTCTCGCTGTTGCGCATTTTTAGATGGTAGATAAGTACATCGTCAGTCAGGTCTTCAAGCTTGCCCTCGTAGCCTGCCTCTTTTGACAGCTTAATGATGAACTCTAATAAGTTAAGCTCCTGATCTTTCTGCCACTCAGGCTCCATCAGTTCAAGCAGTTCTTCTATGCGGTGACACTTCATACTTTATTCTCCACAAATTTTATAATGATTTGTGGCTAAGGTATCAAATCGGTTAAGGAATACCAATGTGTAAACGCATTTCAAGAGAATACCAGGCAAGAAAAAAGCGCAGTAAAAACTGCGCTTTTTGTTAAGCGGCTTTAATTACTTTTGTTGTAGTCGGTGCTAATAAAGCAGTCTTCTCAACTAAAGTCATTGTAGGAGCCAATTTCTTTGCCGTTGGAGCAGCAACAAAGCCACTACGTCGACGCATCGCACTACGGTTGGTGTGCGAGAACCTGACAGCTGTTGGGCGCATTAATTTACCTAACGGTCAGGCATATCCATTGCCAATTTAATGGCCTGATTCACTATGAGATCCGCTTCAATTGCTTGAAAAGTCACTCGTCTGGCTTCCGCCAATCCGAATAATAAATCAGGATAATGATATGCATGCATATCGGGTATTAGATTATCACTATCTCAGTTATCGATCGACGCTTGAGTGATAAATAGACGATATTAGAGCTAAAATAGTGTGAGCAGTATATTTGAGTTTGAACCTCTTTCAGGCTTAAGATGATGCTTTAAAGGAGGTGCATATGTCGTTCTTAAAGAAAACGTTAGCAAGTTTTGGTATTGGGTCGGCTAAGGTCGATTCTGTATTGCAACAGGAAGTGCTGTATCCAGGGCAAAAGGCGAGCATTATTGTGCATGTGTATGGTGGCGCTCAGCCGCAGGAGATCGACAATATCGATCTTAATCTGTGCTGTCGTTATGTCAAAGAAGTCACCATGAACTCGCAAAGGCAAGAGGGCGGCCAAACACGCCGCATGCATCAAACATACTCACTAGCGAAATGGAGCCTGCCATACGCGTTTGTGATTCAGCCGGGTGAAACTCGCGACTTTGAGTGTGAGTTTGATGTTCCGTTGAACACACCGGTGACGATTGGCGATTCTAAGGTATGGCTGGAAACTGGATTAGACATTGCGATGGCGATCGATCCGTCGGATAAAGATATTTTAACGGTTCGACCAGATGCACTCCTTGATGGTATTTTCAATGAGCTGGAGGCTCAAGGGCTACGCATTCGCCAGGTAGAGTGTGAAGCGGTTGATGGCTTTGAACTGCCGTTTGTTCAAGAGTTTGAGTTTGTTCCAACTACTGGGCCATATCATGGTCGCTGGCGCGAGCTGGAGGTGGTTGCTCATCGTGATGAGAAAGAACTTAAGCTATGGTTTGAAATAGACCGTAATCGTGACGGCGCAAAAGGTATGTTGGCAAGCTTGTTGGGTATTGGTCAATTACATCGACAGCTGAGTGTGCCATTGGATACCTCCCCAGAAGAGGCGGGTAAGATGGTCATTGAGTACCTAGAAAATGCGTCTTAATATTCTTCTGAATAAATGATGTCTAAGGGATCACTGTCTTCGATCTCTCAGCGCTTTACATGTCATAAAAATTTAAGCTTACACGTGTACGCTTAATGTGTAATACTAGCGTTATCGAACATTTACTCTAGTAGGATAATTATGTCTGCATCATCGGCGAGCGAATACAGTGACATTGAAGAACGCGCCAATGCGATAACCCATGGCTTGGGTGTTGTGCTTGGCGTAGTTGGTTTAATCCTGCTACTGAGCCGTGCGTTTGACCATCAAGCCGACATGCTGACGATTACCAGTATGGCAGTATATGGCAGCAGTATTATCCTGCTGTTTCTTGCTTCTACGCTTTACCACTCTATCACCACAGAAAAAACCAAACGTCTGCTGAAAACTCTCGATCACTGCGCGATTTACTTACTGATCGCGGGCAGCTACACACCATTCTTACTGGTTAGCTTAAGAACGCCATTAGCGATGTGGTTGATGGCGGTGATTTGGGGAATTGCGCTGGTCGGTATAATTATGAAGATAGCCTTCGTCTACCGATTTAAGCGATTGTCATTGGTCACTTACTTAGCTATGGGCTGGTTGTCATTGATCGTGGTGTATCAACTGGCGATGAATATTGAGATGGGCGGCTTGGTGCTATTAGCACTCGGTGGCGTGATTTACTCGTTAGGTGTGATTTTCTATGTAGCTAAGCGCATCCCATACAATCATGCCATCTGGCACTTGTTTGTGTTGGCGGGCTGCGCTTGCCATTTCTTCGCTATCTATCTGTATGTGACTCCGGTTTAGCGAGTCAGTACTTCAACGATTTCTGCTTTAATTTGGTACTCAGGATGTTGCTCAACCTCTAGCTTGATAGAAGTACCTTCGGCATCCGTTTTTGGTCGAAGGTAGGTATCTGCCATACGCTTGATTGATTTCCAAACGGCGACCGTCTTCTCTTCTAAAAGCTCACCGCTCGCAGAATAAAGCTCGAGCTTTACCGACACCAAGATCAAAGCTTGTGTGCTTTGATTGGTAATCGCCGTTGGGATAATAAGCTCACCATCTTCATAGTGGCTAGCACCGAGTACCACATCAACCCCTGATTGTGACAACTGTAGGCTCGGCTTCTTGCTATCAACAGCAATCGTCGTACCTTGTACATTGGTTGCAATCGGAACGGCGACAACAGGTGCGGCAGCAACAGGCACCGTACTTTCTGACGTTACTGCTTCTTTGGTTTTCTGCTGTGGTGCTACGTATTGCCACGTAAAATCATCTTTCAGCAGTATCTGCTTGCCATCTTGCAGAGTCACCATCTGATCGGCCAATGCCGAACTGCTCAGTAGTGCGCTTGCGATAAGTAGGTATGATTTCATCTCTGTTTCCTTAAATATTCGTGCAATTAGCGTCGCCAGAAGGCTGGGAAGAATAGAACGATCAGCGTCAGTATCTCGAGCCTGCCCATCAACATACCAAAGCTTAATAACCACTTAGCGGCGTCTGGCAGCGGAGCAAAGTTACCTGTTGGACCGATTACGCTACCCATCCCCGGGCCAACGTTAGCTACCGCTGTAATGGCACCTGAGATACTGGTGATTGGGTCTAACCCCATCGCACTTAATCCGCCAGCAATTAAGATAATCGTAATAAAGAACATCAAGCCAAATGCTACCAATGAGCGCACGATGTCGTCGCTCACAGGACGCTGGTTGTAGCGTTGAACAAACACACCTGAAGGATGAATCAGTTTCATCATCTGTTTGTGAAGCATCGTCATCGCTATTTGGAAGCGGAAGATCTTGATACCACCGGAGGTTGACCCTGAACATGCGCCAGCCATCATCAAGAAGGCAAACAAGGTGGTTGGTAGTGCGCCCCATGCTGTGAAGTCTTCCAAGCCAAAGCCGGTAGTGGTGACCACAGAAACAATGTTGAACATAGAAACACGTAGTGCATCCAAAACGGTGTAGCCATCTCTCACCACTAGCCATGCTGAAATGACCGCACTGGTGAACAAAAACAGGTAGGTGAAGCCTTTCACCTGAGCATCTTTGTAGAGGATAGACAGTTTTCTACCGCGTAATGCGCTAACGAATAGCAGGAATGGTAAGCCACCAAGGAACATGAACACTGTGCCCACCCAGTGAGCGCTATTTGAAAAGTGGTTCATCGAGCCATCAGAGGTCGAGTAACCGCCAGTTGATAGCGTGGTAAACGAGTGGTTGATGGCGTCAAACACGCTCATGCCTGCAAACAGGTAGCTCACTAAGCACAAGCCAGTTAATACCAGATAAACCGCTACGATGTTCTTGGCGACGGTTTTTGCTCTCGGGCTGCTTTTATCAGACCAATCGGAAGATTCCGTTTGGAACAGGCGCATACCACCGACGTTGAGCATCGGCAGTACTGCCACCGCCATTACGATGAAGCCAATGCCGCCAAGCCATTGCAATATCGAGCGCCACAGTAGGATGCTTGGTGCCATGCCGTCTAAGCCACTCAATACCGTTGAACCTGTTGTGGTAATACCGGACATAGTTTCAAAGTAGGCATCGGTAAAGCTGATGTGATTGATGAACACAAACGGCAGTGCGGCGAAGGCACTGGCTATTGTCCATACCAGAGAGGTGATCAGGAACATATCCCGCACCCCGAGTCGGAACTTAGCAGAGCGGCCCAAGCTCAAGCAGATGAACGCTACGATGTGCGTGATCACTACGGATTGACCGAATTCGAGAAAACCACCGGTACCGGTAAAGAAGGCTACTAGTGTTGGGATGTACATGAAAAGGGCCAGTTTTGATAACACTAACCCTATCACTAATAATATAGGACGAAAATTGACCATAGCTTAATGCCTGAGCGCGTTCTACGTGAAGACTTATGAAAAAAGGCTACAAGAAGAACGGACTCGGTTGGAAAAGAGACTCAACATCAGGCACGTACTTCTTGTCTACTAGGAACATTACTACGTGGTCATCTTGCTCGATCACGGTTCTATCGTGCGCAATAAGCACCTCTTCTCCGCGAACAATGGCACCAATAGTGGTACCCGGTGGTAGTTTGATATCGCCAATCGCTCGGCCAACCACTTTCGATGTGGTTTCGTCACCGTGGGCAATGGCTTCGATCGCCTCAGCAGCGCCGCGACGTAGAGAGGATACGTTAACAATATCAGCACGACGAACGTGAGTAAGTAGCGCAGAAATGGTCGCCTGTTGTGGAGAGATTGCAATGTCAATTACACCGCCTTGTACAAGGTCGACATAAGCACCGCGCTGAATCAGTACCATTACTTTCTTGGCACCCATGCGCTTAGCCAGCATTGCTGACATGATGTTGGTTTCATCTTCATTGGTTAGGGCAATGAATACATCAACTTGATCGATATTCTCTTCGGATAGCAGCTCTTGGTCTGCGGCGTCACCACAGAATACGATGGTGTTTTCTAATTCTTCAGACAGCTTCTCTGCACGCGTGTAGCTGCGCTCGATAAGCTTGATGCTGTAGCTCTGCTCAAGGCGTTTCGCTAGGCTTGCACCGATGTTACCACCACCGACAATCATGATACGGCGGTACGGTTTTTCTAGGCGTTGTAGCTCACTCATGACTGAGCGGATGTGGTTACTTGCCGCTACAAAGAACACTTCATCATCGGCTTCAATGATGGTGGTGCCTTGCGGTCGAATAGGGCGACCTTGACGGAAGATAGCCGCCACACGCGTATCGATGTGCGGCATGTGCTCACGCAAAGCAGACAGGGCATTACCAACCAGTGGACCACCGTAGTAAGCTTTTACCGCCACTAGGCTGACTTTCTGTTCTGCAAAGCTCACCACTTGTAGTGCGCCTGGGTATTGGATCAAACGTTCAATGTAGCTGGTCACCAGCTCTTCCGGTGCGATCAGGTGATCGACAGGAATAGCGCCTGATTTGAACAGCGCTTCTTTCTCTTCCAGATATTCTGGAGAACGAATACGTGCAATTCGGTTTGGTGTATTAAAAAGAGAGAAGGCAACCTGACATGCGGCCATGTTGGTTTCATCCATGTTGGTTACTGCAACCAACATGTCGGCATCTTGCGCACCCGCTTCACGTAATGTGTTTGGGTGGCTGGCATAGCCATTTACAACCCTAAGGTCATATTTATCTTGAAGTTCACGCAGTCGGTCGGCGTTACGGTCGACGATCGTGATGTCATTGTTTTCACCCACTAGGTTTTCAGCAAGGGTACCGCCTACTTGTCCAGCACCTAGGATAATGATCTTCATAGCCTTTCTCTTATTTTTGCCGTTGTAATTCTAGTGTTCTCATTTTGCTTTGATAATGCACTAGAAAGAAACAGCGGCTAAGAAATAAAATTCTTAGCCGCTGTTAATTGTTATGCCTGTTTTACTAGAACTGCGTAGTAGAAGCCATCCATATCTTCTTCACCAGGCAGTATTTGACGACCCGGATTTTCGATATCAGACCCAACTAGCGTTGCGTTCTCAGTGCGCTCTAGGAATGCTTTCACCTGCAGAACGTTCTCTTGCGGTGTGATAGAGCATGTCGCGTAAACCATGGTGCCGCCTTCTTTCAGCTGGCGCCACATTGCATCCATGATCTCACTTTGCAGTTCAGCAAGCGCTTCAATATCAGATGCTCGACGTAGCCATTTGATGTCTGGGTGACGACGGATTACGCCAGTCGCAGAACAAGGAGCATCAAGCAGGATACGGTCAAATTTGTCGCCCATCCACCACTCTTCAGGGTAGCGAGCATCGCCACAAATTACGTCGGCACGCAGTTGTAGACGTTCAAGGTTATCGTAAACACGGTCTAGGCGTTTAATATCACAGTCAATCGCAACCACTTCAGTGTCGTTGGTGTGCTCAAGAATGTGTGCGGTTTTACCGCCTGGCGCTGCACAACAGTCTAGGATTAGCTCACCATCTTTTGGTGTTAGGTAATCTACAGAAAGCTGAGCCGCTGCGTCCTGCACTGAAACCCAACCTTTGTCGAAGCCTGGTAATAAAGTTACATCACAAGGTGCGGCCAATTTTATTGCATCCGCTGCTTCTGAGTGCAGGGTGTATTCAATGTTTTCGTTTTTAAGCAGTTCAACATACTCGTCACGAGTGTGGTGTTGGCGGTTTACGCGCAGCCACATCGGTGCCTTGCTGTTGTTGGCTTCAATCAGTTGCTCCCATTGATCTGGGTAGCTCTCTTGAAGCATTTTTAGAATCCAGCTTGGGTGGCCGTATTTGCCCGCGTTGTGGCTAACCGCTTTTTCATCCAGCTCTTCTTGGTCACGTAGGTAGCTACGTAATACTGCATTGATCAAACCACTTAGGCTTGGACCGCGCAGTGTTTTGGTGCCCTCAACCGTTTCCGCAACAGCAGCATGCGAAGGGATGCGCATGAAGCTCAGTTGGTAAATGCCCACCAAAATTAGGTGGTGGAATACGCGCTTTTTACCTTTAAGCGGGTTTTCCATCAGTTCGTTAGCGATTGACTCTAGACGAGGCAGGTAACGAAGTGCGCCGTAGCAAATCTCTTGCAGTAGAGCATGGTCTCGCGGGCGGATCGTTTTTTGAGCCGCAGGGAGAGCGTGTGAAAGAGAGTGGCCTTTATCGACAACTTGAAATAGGACATTTGCAGCAGCAGCGCGAACATTCATGAGGGGTACCGAATATTTATTTGAATACATGAGGGCATCTCTGCCCTCGTAAAGGTTTTCTAAACTGCGTTATGGCAGCTTTAAAGCGGTTAAGAAAGTTGAGTTCCAACTTCAAACCAGCTTGCACGAGAGTTCAAGATATCCTGAACTGACATGGCTTTTTTTCCTGGAACTTGTAGCTGCTCAAGAACAAGTACACCTTGCCCCGTTGCTACATAGATACCAGTTTTATCAGCTTGCAGAATAGTACCTGCAGCCTTATCAGAGGTTTGCTCTGCTACACGGCTTTGCCATACCTTGATGCTGTTTTCTGCAGCCTCAAAGTGGCTCATTGGCCATGGGTTAAAAGCACGAACGCAACGCTCAATATGAGCTGCGTCATCACTCCAGTTGATACGCGCTTCCTCTTTGCTTAGCTTCTTCGCGTAGTTAGCAAGCTCATCGTCTTGCTTTTCAGCGACTGCTTTGCCTGAAGCGATGTCAGCTAAACACTCAACAAGTGCGTCAGGGCCAAGGCCTGCTAACTTCTCGTACATCGATGCGCTGGTATCTGTCGCTTCAATTGGTAGCGTTGCGATGCTTAGCATGTCACCAGTATCTAGGCCGATATCCATCTGCATGATCGTTACGCCTGTCTCTTTATCACCCGCCCAGATAGAGCGTTGAATTGGAGCAGCACCACGCCAACGCGGTAGGATAGAGCCATGCACATTGATACAACCTAAGCGAGGCGTATCTAGAACCACTTGTGGGAGCAATAAGCCGTACGCTACAACAACCATGATGTCCGCATTCAAATCCGCTAGCTCTTGCTTAGCTTCATCTGACTTAAAGTTTTCTGGTTGGTAAACCGGAATATTGTTTTCAAGTGCGATGTTTTTTACTGGGCTCGCAGTCAGTTTCTTACCGCGGCCTGCTGGACGATCTGGCTGTGTATAAACAGCAATAACTTCATGCTCCGAAGACAACAACGCCGCCAAGTGACGGGCGGCGAAATCCGGAGTACCTGCGAAGACAATTCTTAAAGACTGACTCAAGGTAGGCTTCCTTCTTAATTTAGTAATAGCTGCGATTAATTGCCTTGCTTCTCATTGAAGCGTTTGATTTTCGCTAGCTTATCTTGAATACGTTTACGCTTAAGTGGCGATAGGTAATCAACAAATAACTTGCCTTCTAGGTGATCAAGCTCGTGCTGAACACAGATAGCCAGAAGGTCATCAGCGTCGAAGGTGAATTCGTTGCCGTCACGGTCTAGTGCTTTAACCGTTACTTCTGCAGCGCGAGGTACTAGAGCTCGAGCGCCAGGTACAGATAGACAACCTTCTTCGATACCATCTTCGCCGCGCTTCTCGATAATTTCAGGGTTGATAAGAACCATTGGTTCATCACGCGTTTCTGAAATATCAATTACTACGATACGCTGGTGGAAATCTACCTGCGTCGCCGCAAGGCCGATACCTTCTTCGTCGTACATGGTTTCAATCATGTCATCAACGAACTTTTGAATCTCTGGGGTAACTTCTTTTACCGGTTTCGCCACGGTACGTAGACGATCATCTGGTAATGTTAATACTTGTAATACAGACATATACACTCGAAATATTGAACTGTGCCGAAACAGCTTTAACCTTGTTGGCTCAATTCTAGACATTTTAGAGGTCAAATGACAGCATCCTGATGGTAATTCTCCAATCCGATGTCATATATACAGACCAAGGAAGCTAGGTCATGCGTCATATTTACTCCACTTTATCGCTTGTTTTTTCCTCAATTTCTTTTGCCGTGGTGGCAGAGAATAGTGAACAACCTTTAACCATTAAGCGAGGTGCGCCAGAGGCTTATGTGGTGGTTAAGGGCGACACCTTGTGGGATATCTCTGCGATGTATCTCGATAGCCCTTGGTTGTGGCCAAGGTTATGGCAGGTGAATCCAGAGATAGAAAATCCTCACCTTATTTATCCCGGAGACAAACTGTCGTTGGTTTGGATTAATGGTGAACCTGTCTTGAGCCTCAAGCCTGTTATCAAACTCAGCCCTAAGATTCGTGTCTCGGAGAAGAAAGCAATACCTACCGTCAACGAGGGGTTGGTTTTGCCTTATTTGCAGTCTGATCGCTTGGTTGAGCAGCAAGATATTGACTCGGCGCAACGAGTGTTGGGAACAAGCGATGGAAAACGCTTCTTGTCTGGTGCAGATCGGTTGTTTATCTCGGGAAAACAGCAGCACCCTAAGTGGGGTATCTACCGCGCCGTTGAAACTTATCAAAGGCAGCAGCCTCAAGCGAGTATTACTTCTTTGCGCTTGGTTGCCACTGCGCGCTTAAAAGAAGTGGACGATGAGTTCAGTAGCCTACAGATAGACACTCAGCTGCAAGAAGTTCTACTTAATGACCTAGTACTACCCGAACTGGGCGTCGACCAGGTGAATCTTTCTACTACGTTTTATCCTACCCCCTGTGCGGCGGGTCAGTTTGCCAATATTTTAGGCTCTCTCGAGGGTAATCAATACAGCGCTAAAAATCAGGTGGTGGTAATCAATAAAGGCTCACAGGACAATCTTCGTCAAGGCTCCATGTTTACCCTCAGTGA
Source organism: Vibrio sp. T3Y01 (assembly GCF_013114525.1). Lineage (NCBI taxonomy): Bacteria > Pseudomonadati > Pseudomonadota > Gammaproteobacteria > Vibrionales > Vibrionaceae > Vibrio > Vibrio sp. T3Y01. Next base: position 72,677 of record NZ_VTXJ01000026.1, read on the forward strand.
AAGTGGTGCAGTCGTGTTCGGCAAACAAGGTGAATACAGCTACAAAGAATCTGCAGCGAGTAATAAAGTGCAGCTACCAAGCACCTCGCTCGGTAGCTTGATGGTCATTCGTCCTTATGAGTATTTTAGCCTCGCCTTGATCACTCAAAGTTCAAAGCCAGTGAGTAATGACATTGTGGCGGTATCGCCTTTGGACCTTGCAGTGACGGAAGAGGGAAGCGAGTGAATGAACAGCAACTGATCGCTTGGTTAACGTTAAGCTTTATTCCGCAACTGGGTGGAAAGCGTCTTGCTCGCCTACTGAGTGTTGATTCTCCTTTAAACATTGTTGGTTACTCAGGGCAACAGCTACAAGCACTAGGTTTATCAACCAAACAAATCTCCTATCTACGAGAACAAGCCCCAAGAGAGGTAGAGGCTTGTCTCGCTTGGCGAGCTAAACAATCCAACCATCACATCCTGACTCCGAGTTGCCCACATTATCCTAAATTGCTGAGTGAGATTGCCTCGGCGCCTACTGTGCTTTTCGTTAGAGGTAACGTTGAAAAGCTGATTGAACCTCAAATCGCGATGGTTGGCAGCCGTAATGCCAGCATCGAAGGGCTACAGACGGCGAAATCATTCGCTAAAGAGTTTGTACAAAATGGTTTGATTGTCACCAGCGGCTTAGCGCTTGGTATTGATGGTTATGCCCATGATGGCGCACTAGATAAAGGAGGCGAAACCTTTGCTGTATTGGGCTCAGGCTTGGATTCTATTTATCCTGCAAGACACAGAAACCTCGCGGCTAGGATATGTGAAAGTGGGGCGCTAATTTCAGAGTTTCGTCCAAGTGCCAAACCGCGACCTGAACATTTCCCGCGTCGCAATCGTCTTATTAGTGGCTTATCGTTAGGAACCTTGGTGATCGAGGCTGCAGAGAAAAGTGGTTCACTCATTACCGCTCGCTATGCTTTGGAGCAAGGACGTGAAGTCTTTGCGCTTCCAGGTTCTATTCATAGCCCGACGAGCCGTGGAGGCAATAGCTTGATCAAAGCCGGCGCTTGCTTGGTACAGAGTGCTCAAGATGTATTGGTTGAAATAAAGAGTCTGTTAGACTGGTCTATAGATCAACAGGCTAATTTATTCGAACCTGCGCCAAGCTTGGAAGAAAATGAACAATTGCCATTTCCACATCTGTTAGCTAACGTAGGATTAGAGGCGACACCCGTTGATATTTTGGCACAGAGAACCCATATACCTGTGCATGAAGTCATGATGCAGCTTTTAGAGCTTGAGCTCTCAGGGCATGTTGTTGCAGTTTCCGGTGGCTATATTCGAAAGGGGAGAGGCTAGCTATGATGATGGACATACTGATGTACTTGTTTGAAACCTACATCCATAGCGATTCTGAATTGCAGGTGGATCAAGACGAACTTGAAGATGAACTTCTTCGAGCGGGGTTTCACCAAGATGATATTTATAAGGCTCTCCATTGGTTAGAAGACCTTGCTGCACTGCAAGATACCGATAACCAAGCGGCGATTACTATGTGCTCTAATACCTCGATGCGTGTTTACACAAGTAAAGAGATATCACGTATTAATATGGAGTGTCGTGGTTTCTTGTTGTTCCTTGAACAGATCAACGTTCTCACGACAGAGATTCGTGAAATGGTGATTGATCGTGTGATGGGGTTAGAGACCAATGAGTTTGAGTTGGATGATCTGAAGTGGATTATCTTAATGGTACTGTTCAATGTACCGGGTAATGAAAGTGCTTACACGCAAATGGAAGAGCTGTTGTACACCAAAGAGCAAGGTATCTTGCATTAATACAGGCTTATCATGAGTAGTAAGATTGATAATCAGCTTTTTTCAGCACATGAACATGCACTAGAGCACGAACCGTGTCCACAGTGTGGCGGAGAGCTTCAGCTTCGCCACGGTAAGCACGGCCCGTTTTTAGGCTGTAAGCAATATCCGAGTTGCGACTACATCAAGCCTTTGCACCAAAACGATGGTCATGTAGTGAAAGAGCTGGGTGTACCGTGCCCTAAATGCCAAAACGAGCTGGTGTTGAGGCAAGGTCGCTATGGCATGTTTATTGGTTGTAGCAGCTACCCTGTGTGTAATCACATAGAATCTTTAGACCAGCCCAAAGAACAAACTGAAGAGCAGCCGTTGGTCGGCTGTCCTGAATGTGGTAAAGGCCATTTGGTCGAGCGTAAATCTCGCTACGGCAAAACTTTCTACGCGTGTGATAACTACCCTAAGTGTAAGTTTGCAGTAAACCAGCAGCCTATTATCGGTCGTTGTGAAGCGTGTCAGTTCCCGCTGTTACTTGAGAAGAAAACAGCTCAAGGGATGAAAAAGCAATGTGCTGACCGAAAGTGTCATCACATTCAATCTGAATCGCTTTAGGTTATAGAATTAAAAACGGCGCTCACTGAGCGCCGTTTTTTTGTATCTAAACCAACAAAAGCCATATTTGCTTATTTCATCTGCTCAGCAAACTCATGAATAGCTGGATAAGCTTTTTTGTCGAGGATATCTGCTAGTGAACATAATGTTCTTTGCAATTCGGCGTTGTAGTCTGCGCTCACGTTAATGTGCCCCATCTTACGGCCTGCTCGTTTCTCTTTACCATACCAGTGCACATGACAACCGCCCTGAGCCAAAATAGCGTCAGGTAGAGTATCTTCACCAAGGATGTTGATCATTGCGGTCGGACGAATCAGCTTGGTGCTACCTAGTGGCATTCCACAGACCGCACGAAGGTGATTCTCAAACTGACAAGTCTCGGCACCTTGCTGTGTCCAGTGACCTGAGTTATGAACACGTGGTGCAATCTCGTTAACCAACAGTGAACCTTGAACGTCAAAGAACTCAAGTGCTAGCACGCCAACATAATCTAAGCGCTCAGCAACCGCAGTAAACATGGCTTTCGCTTGTTCTTGCAGCTCAATATCATCAATTGCGGTCGATAAGCTCAATACGCCATCGGTGTGAACATTTTCTGCCAATGGGTAAACTTGAACCTCTCCATTGGTTCCACGCGCACCAACCAGTGATACTTCACGGTCGAATGGAACAAACTCTTCTGCCACGATTGCTTGATTGTCGGTTGCAGTAATGCACTCGGCCATTTCTGTCCAAGTTGCTTCAACGTTGTCTAAGGTCTTTAAACGCCACTGGCCTTTGCCATCGTAGCCGCCAAGTGTGCTCTTCAACACCATAGGTAGGCCAACATGAACAATTGCAGCGTCAAAGTCTTCGCGAGAGTTAATCACATAGTACTTAGCGTTCTTTACGTTCGCTTCGTCTAATAGCGCTTTTTCGAGGCGACGGTCACCGCCAGCTTTGATTGCTTCTGTGGTCGGTAAGAACTTACCGCTGCGCTCACATACTTCAAGCACATCATGAGGGATGTGTTCGAATTCAGCAGTAATCACGTCCGCGCGCTCAATCGCATTTTCTAAGCCGTTGCCTAGAATCGCTTGCGTTAATGGATGAACAATATTTTTGCTGCCAACATCAAAAGCAGAAATTTCAATATTCAGTGGTGCCCCAGCTAGGGACATCATGCGAGCAAGTTGGCCCGCGCCTAACACAAGAACATGCATGGGAATTAGTCCTCTGCAGGGTTTGGATTAGCAAGTACCGTTTCTGTTTGCTCAGAGCGGAATGCTTCTACTTTTGCCATTATTTCTTCATTGTGTGTACCAATGATTTGAGCAGCTAGGATGCCAGCGTTCGCTGCACCCGCTTCACCGATAGCTAGAGTACCTACAGCAATACCTTTTGGCATTTGCACGATAGAAAGCAGAGAATCCATGCCTTTCAGCGCTTTAGACTGAACTGGAACACCAAGTACAGGTACGCTTGTGAAAGCAGCTGCCATGCCTGGTAGGTGAGCTGCACCGCCAGCACCAGCAATAATGACTTTAATACCGCGCTCTTTTGCACTGGTTGCGTAGTCTGCAAGCAACTGAGGTGTGCGGTGAGCTGAAACCACTTTTGTTTCGTACGCTACGCCAAACTGATCCAACATGTCCGCAGCTAGCTTCATTGTTGGCCAATCAGATTTAGAACCCATGATAATACCGACAGTCATCTCAAACTCCTTCAGGTACGATTTAATTAGTGATTAGATATTTTGTGCGCATTATACGGGTAAAATTGCTTTAGGAAAACGTTTGCGTCAGTCTAAATTGCCAATTGATACATTTTATAAACAAATAGCTTTAGTAACAGTGAGTGATAATTTGTACACTTAGCGAGTTCGATAACTGACTTAATGAGGCAACCCGTGGATAACTTTCAACATACATTGCAGGCATTACAACAGGGCGAAGTCATTGCTTACCCGACCGAAGGCGTTTTTGGGGTTGGTTGTGATCCTGATAATCCACATGCCATCAAGAAATTACTCGAGTTAAAACAGCGTCCAGTTGAAAAGGGCTTGATCTTGATTGCGGCAAGTTACGAGCAGCTGCTTCCTTATATTGATGAAAGCCAACTGACCGATGAGCAACTAGCGACGGTTAAAGCAACATGGCCGGGGCCGGTCACTTGGATCATGCCAACCAGTGCTAAAGTGACTGATTGGGTGAGTGGTCAGTTTGATTCAATCGCTGTGCGAGTGACGGATCACCCTTTGGTTCAAAGAATGTGTAATGAATTCGGTAAGCCGTTAACCTCTACCAGTGCTAACCTGACGGGCGAACCGCCTTGTATGACGACTGAAGAAGTACAACAGCAACTTGGTCAACACTTGGTTGCGATTCTTGAAGGGAAAACGGGTGGTCGTGACAAGCCAAGCGAAATCAGAGATACAAAAACGTCGAAAATATTAAGACAGGGTTAAACCCTGCAAAGGAAAGTAAAATGTCAGCAATTGATAAAGAAGCAGTAAAGCAGTTTTTACTGAGCCTACAAGATTCGATTTGCCAACAGCTTGAACAAGCTGATGGTAGCGCACTGTTTAAAGAAGATGCATGGGAACGCGAACCTGGCGATCGCCTTGGTGGCGGTGGCCGTACTCGTGTTATGACTGACGGTGCGGTCTTTGAACAAGGTGGTGTAAACTTTTCTCACGTTGCAGGTAAGGCAATGCCCGCTTCAGCAACCGCTCATCGCCCTGAATTAGCAGGACGTAAGTTTGAGGCGATGGGGGTATCGTTAGTTATCCACCCTAAAAACCCTTATATCCCAACTTCTCATGCTAACGTTCGATTCTTTATTGCCGAAAAGGAAGGCGAAGACCCTATTTGGTGGTTCGGTGGTGGTTTCGATTTAACGCCATTCTATCCTTTTGATGAAGATTGCCAGTCTTGGCATCAAACCGCTAAAGACCTGTGTGCGCCATTTGGTGATAACGTGTATCAAGAACACAAAGAGTGGTGCGATAAGTACTTCTATCTGCCTCACCGCGATGAAACGCGTGGTGTTGGTGGTCTGTTCTTTGATGACTTAAATGAGTGGGGCTTTGAAAAGAGTTTTGCTTACATGCAGGCTGTTGGTGAAGGTTATGCTGCGGCGTACCTACCTATTGTTGAGCGTCGTAAAGAGACACCTTATGGTGAACGTGAGCGTGACTTCCAGCTTTACCGCCGTGGTCGATACGTTGAATTCAACCTAGTGTATGACCGTGGCACCCTATTTGGCCTACAAAGTGGCGGACGCACAGAATCTATCTTGATGTCTATGCCGCCATTGGCTCGCTGGGAGTACCGTTACGAACCTCAAGCAGGGTCACCAGAAGCGTTGCTTTATAGTGACTACCTAAAACCTCGAGCTTGGTAGTTCTTCCTTCCTTATAGGGATAGTGATAGGGTCATCTATATAGATGACCCTTTTTATTATTTCTGTTAGGTAAGGATATGACACAGCAAGTAGATCGTTATGCCGTTTTCGGTAACCCTATTGGGCAAAGCAAATCGCCATTCATCCACACGTTATTTGCTCGCCAAACTAACCAGCAGCTTACCTATACAGCACTGCAGCCAGAACATGGCCAGTTCATTACCTCAGCTAAAGCCTTTTTTAGTGAAGGTGGAAGAGGGTGTAACGTCACAGCACCATTTAAAGAAGATGCTTATCAGTTTGCTAATCGATTGACTGAAAGAGCTCAACTAGCTGGTGCCGTTAATACATTGAAGAAGCTAGATGACGGAGAAATCATTGGTGATAACACTGATGGTGAGGGGCTTGTTCAAGATTTACTTCAACACCAAGTAGTATTAGAGGGAGCTCGAGTCCTCTTACTGGGTGCTGGTGGCGCAGCAAGAGGAGTGATTCAACCTTTGCTTGATCAAAAGCCACAGCAATTAGTGGTGGCTAACCGCACCAGTTCAAAGGCTGAATTGTTAGCTGACATGTTTGCTTCGCATGGAAACATAAAAGGGATGGGGCTAAGTGATGTGAACGAAGGCTTTGATGTCATTATTAACTCCACGTCATCAGGTCTAAGTGGTCAACTACCAGAAGTTTCTCCTGCTATCTTCAACGATAATAGTGTCGTCTACGACATGGTTTATGGTTCGGGCAATACGGTATTTAACCAATGGGCATTAGATAATGGTGTTCATGCTGCTTATGACGGCTTGGGGATGTTAGTAGGGCAAGCGGCTGAGAGTTTCATGTTGTGGCGTGGTCTTCGCCCGGGCACAAAACAGATTTTAAGAGAATTACGTAAGAACCTAGAGATATAACAAGGTATTCAGAAAAAATGAATCAATCAATCCTATTCCCAGATATCCAAAATTGGGATGAAGAGAGTCAATCTATTATCTTCCCAGCTCAGCAGTCAGGCGCACTGATTGAGTGTGAAGTGTCGATTGAAGAGTTGTCACGATTATCAGACAAAGAAATCGAAGGCGGCGAACAAGCTTTGGCTATCTTTGCAGAGCTTCGTTTTGATATTGAAGAGTTAGCGGAAGAGTTAATAGAAGAAGAGGAGTATGACTCCTCTAATCGAATTCAGATTAAAGCGCTTTAAACGGGAAGCACAGAGTCTAGGTAGTCGTTTTTATTCTGAACATAGTTGTCAGCTGATTTCTGTAAAAAAGCACGTTCCTTATCATTCAGTGGGCGTGCTTGTTTAACTGGGCTTCCTACATATAGATAGCCACTTTCAAGCACCTTGTTAGGTGGAACCAAACTTCCTGCACCAATCATCACGTCTTGTTCGACGACCACACCATCTAATACGATAGCGCCCATACCCACGAGTACACGATCTTTAATCGTGCAACCATGTAGCATCACTTTATGGCCGATAGTGACATCATTGCCGATTAATAGAGGATAACCTTCAGGGTTCTCAGCATTCTTATGGGTAACATGGAGAACACTACCGTCCTGGATATTAGTTCTATCGCCAATATGGATATGATTCACATCTCCTCGAGCTGCGACTAAAGGCCATACACTAGAGTCATCACCAATTTTGATATCACCAACAAGTACTGAGCTTGTATCTATATAGACACCTTGTCCGATCTGAGGTGATATACCTTTGTAACTACGTATTGAACTCATAAATCCTCCTTTATATAGGCACCATAAGCCTTTATTTGTGGAGAATACTAGTGAAAATGGCGTGTTTTGAACAAAAAACACTCGAACAATCAAAAAAGTAAGAAAAACTTAAAAAAGGGCTTGCCAGTGTGATCGAAATCTCTATAATGCCACCTCGCTGACACGGGATGGCTTCTTAGGAAACCAGAACGAATCAGTAAGCCAAGTTAGCCAAGCTAAGCGCTTGAAAAAAGTTTTGAAAATAGTGGTTGACACTAAAACTTAAATCGCTAAAATGGCCGTCCGATTTGAGCGAAGCTCAAAAAGGAAAAGCTCTTTAACAATTTAAACCTATCAATCTGTGTGGGCACTCGTTGATGAATAT
>NZ_VTXJ01000027.1:0-76416 GCF_013114525.1 Vibrio sp. T3Y01
CCTGGTGGTGGAATTGGTAGACACAAGGGATTTAAAATCCCTCGACGTTCGCGTTGTGCCGGTTCAAGTCCGGCCCGGGGCACCATCTATTTGATTGTTACCTTTTACTTGGTAATGTTCAAAAGAGTTGTTCTCTTAAAACACTATTTAAGGCGCCTTGGCAGAGTGGCTATGCAGCGGATTGCAAATCCGTGGACCTCGGTTCGACTCCGGGAGGCGCCTCCACTATTCAAAGTTGAAAGGCCAGCAGAAGTGCTGGCCTTTTTGCTATCTGAAATTCTAAATCCCCATGCTACCTCCAAACTCCCACGTATGCTCTCTAATCAGTAGCACCTCAAGGGGCATAGCCCTTATCTGATCACTTTCTTTGCAGTTTTTTTCCTTGTGTAAATCTATCATTTGCTAAACAACCAGCAGCATCTGTTAACTCGTTGTGCAGTTTGTGAATGGAATTAGTGGGGAATGGAAAAGGGCGACTGTCTTTTGCGTCATTAAGTTCTTCATATTTATACATAGTTACTCATGATCCTGTAACGCTTTCATGAGTTATTACACTTCTAATGACTACAAATGAAAATGATTGTCATTTACTTACGTTGTTGCTAGTCTATTGTGAAATATTACAACAAGCATGCTTGTGTGTGAAATTGCCTATAAAACGCCTCTAAACCTTATCAAACCTATGGTTATTCGTTTGCTATGGCGTAAAATTAGCCACTTCTACCTCTTTTGTTCTACCCCTTTTGGGTAGTTCGATTTCGTAATTGATTTACATCATATTTTCATTTTCTTTCATAATTCATTATTCGCTCAGTTAAGAAATATATAACCTTCAGGAATTCTTATGAGCAAGATGAAGCTAGTCGTAATCGGTAACGGGATGGTCGGTCATCGCTATATCGAAGATTTAGTCGAGAAGACAGATGTTGCTAACATGGACATTACGGTGTTCTGTGAAGAGCCTCGCGTAGCCTATGACCGTGTACACCTTTCTTCTTATTTTTCACACCATACTGCGGACGAACTTTCTTTAGTTAAAGAAGGCTTCTACGAGAAACACGGCATCAACATGCTAATCGGCGAACGTGCTATTAACGTTAACCGTGAAAAGAAAACAGTTTACTCAAGCACTGGTCGTGAAATTCAATACGACAAACTTATCCTTGCTACCGGTTCATTCCCATTCGTTCCACCAATCAAAGGTAACGAAGGTAAAGACTGCTTTGTTTACCGCACAATCGAAGATTTGAAAGCAATCGAAGCAACGGCTAAGAACTCAAAGTCTGGTGTGGTTGTTGGTGGCGGTCTGCTTGGTCTTGAAGCGGCAGGCGCACTAAAAGCACTTGGCGTAACCACGCACGTTGTTGAGTTTGCTCCAAAGCTAATGGCTGAGCAGCTTGATCAAGCGGGTGGTAACCAACTTCGTCAAAAAATCGAACGCATGGGCGTTAACGTACATACAAGTAAGAACACGCTTGAGATCGCTCCTGAAGGCACTGAAGCTCGTAACGTAATGCGCTTTGCAGACGGTACTGAGCTAGAAACTGATTTCATCGTATTCTCTGCCGGTATTCGCCCTCAAGACAAACTTGCTCGTCAAATGGGGCTGGGTATTGCGCCTCGTGGCGGTATTGAGATTAACGACCACTGTCAAACGACAGACAAAGACATCTACGCAATCGGTGAGTGTGCCTCTTGGAACCAAACGTTCTACGGCCTAGTGGCTCCTGGTTACAAAATGGCGACAGTCGCAGTTGACCACATTGTTGGCAACGAAAGCACATTTGAAGGTGCTGACATGTCTGCGAAGCTTAAGCTTCTAGGCGTGAAAGTAGGCTCTATCGGTGATGCGAACGGTCGTACTCCTGGCTGTAAGAGCTACGTTTACCAAAACGAAGAGCAAGAAGTTTACAAGCGCCTAATCGTTTCTGAAGACAACAAGAAGCTGCTTGGTGCAGTAATGGTTGGTGACACGTCTGACTACGGTGATCTTCTACAGCTTATGCTGAATGAAATTGACCTGCCAGAACACCCAGATGCGTTGATTCTTCCTGCACACGCTGGTGCTGAAAAACCAACACTTGGCGCAGACTCTCTTCCTGAATCTGCAGTTATCTGTTCTTGTTTCGATGTAACGAAAGGCAAGATCGCTCAAGCGGTTGCTGAAGGTCACCACACAATCGGAGATATCAAAGCAGTAACGGGTGCGGGTACTGGCTGTGGTGGTTGTATTCCACTAGTGACTTCAGTACTTAATGCTGAACTTGCTAAAGCAGGCGTAGAAGTTAAGAACGATGTGTGTGAGCACTTTGCTTACTCTCGCCAAGAGCTTTTCCACCTAATTCGCATCGAAGAAATCAAAACGTTCGATGAGCTACTAGAGAAATACGGTAAAGGCTACGGTTGTGAAGTATGTAAGCCTCTAGCAGGTTCTATCCTTGCTTCTTGCTGGGGTGAACACATCCTTAAGCCTGAGCTAGTGAAGTTGCACGATACCAACGATAACTTCTTAGGTAACATGCAAAAAGACGGTACTTACTCTGTTATCCCTCGTATGGCGGGTGGTGAAGTAACGCCTCAAGCGCTAAGCGTTCTGGCTGATGTTGCGGCTGAATATAACCTTTACACTAAGATCACTGGTGCACAACGTATCGGCCTGTTCGGTGCTCAAAAAGATGACTTACCAGCAATCTGGAAAAAGTTAATCGCTGCAGGTTACGAAACGGGTCAAGCTTACGCAAAAGCACTTCGTATGGCTAAGACATGTGTTGGTTCTACTTGGTGTCGTTACGGCGTTCAAGATTCAGTTGGTCTTGGCGTGATGATCGAGAACCGTTACAAAGGCATCCGTACGCCTCATAAGATGAAGTTTGGTGTGTCTGGTTGTACTCGTGAGTGTGCTGAAGCTCAAGGTAAAGACTTAGGTATTATCGCGACTGATGCAGGTTGGAACATGTATGTTTGTGGTAATGGTGGTATGAAGCCTCGTCACGCAGACCTGCTAGCAAGCGACCTAGACCAAGAAACGCTGATCAAATACATCGACCGTTTCATGATGTTCTACATCCGCACGGCTGCTCCGCTACAACGTACTTCGGTATGGATGGATAACCTAGAAGGTGGTGTGGATTACCTACGTGAAGTCATCATCGACAATAAGCTTGGTATTAACGACCAACTTGAAGCTGACATCGCTGGCCTTGTTGACAACTTTGCTTGTGAGTGGACAGACACTATCAACGATGAAGCTCAACTTAAGCGCTTCGCTCACTTCATCAACGCTGATGACCGTGATGAAAACGTTGTGTTTGTTGATGACGGCCGTGAACAACACCGTCCTGCGACATTCACAGAGAAACACCCTGAAGCGAAGGGCGATATCCTTCATGTTGAACTGGTTTAATTGGGAGACGACATCATGGCATTTACCAAAGTTTGTAAGATCGAAGACATTATCCCAGGTACAGGTGTTTGTGCATTGGTTGCTGGTGAGCAAGTGGCTGTCTTCCGCCCGACTAAGGCTGAAGAAGTATTCGCGATTAGTAATACAGACCCTTACTTTCAATCTAACGTGTTATCACGTGGCTTGATTGTTGAGCACAAAGAAGAGCTTTGGGTGGCAAGCCCACTTAAAAAGCAACGCTTTAACCTAGCAACAGGTGTGTGCATGGAAGACGAGAACTTCAACGTGAAAGCGTACAAAGCTCGTGTTACCAAAGGTGCTGTAGAAATCTCTGCTTAATCTTTGGATGAGTAAGATTTGATAGTTCAAGGGTTCTAGTTCTCGATATTGCCTTAACTCGGCAACTAGAGCCTTTTCCTATCCAATTTTAACTTTTAATTTTACTTTTTTAAGGACAACATTATGTCTCCTGATTACAAACCAGCTGAATTCGTTCAAACGATGATCGATGTGGGTGAAGCGAAAACTAAAACAAGTACTCGCGATCTTCTGATTCGAAGCACTATGGCTGGTATCATCCTTTCTTTAGCGGTTGTTGTTGCGATTACAGCAATGGTACAAACAGGCATTGGCCTTGTTGGCGCACTAGTGTTCCCGGTTGGTTTCGTTATTCTAAGTGTTATGGGTTACGACCTAGTAACTGGCGTTTTCGGTCTTGCTCCTTTAGCTAAATTCGACAACCGCCCAGGCATCACTTGGGGCCGTATCCTACGCTGTTGGGGCATTGTTGGTCTTGGTAACCTTATTGGTTCTTTGATTGTTGCTTTCCTAGTGGCTGTTTCATTAACAGGTAACTTCTCTCTAGAGCCAAACGCTGTTGCTCAAAAGTTCATTGCTGTTTCTACAGGCCGTAGCTTAGGTTTTGAAAATATGGGTATGGACGGGTGGATTACGTGTTTCGTACGCGGTATCTTCTGTAACCTAATGGTATGTTTAGGTGTGATTGGTAACATGACAGCGCGTACTGTGTCTGGCCGTGTAGCAATGATGTGGTTCCCAATCTTCATCTTCTTCGCACTAGTATTTGAGCACACAGTAGTAAACATGTTCCTATTCCCACTGGGTATGATTCTTGGCGCTGACTTCGGTATCGCAACATGGTTGAACTTCAACCTTATCCCAACAATCCTAGGTAACATCGTTGGTGGTCTACTAATGACATGTGTTCCTCTATACCTTACTCACGCTAAAACAGCTCCTTCTCTAGGCGCTAAGTAATTCTGAATACGGTGAAACGTAATTTAGTATGAGATTGAAAGCCCCAACGAAATGTTTGGGGCTTTTTTAGTTCAAATGCCTTAAGCATCACCAAGGTGTTGATTCTTATTGAGTAATACCAATCACAGCAAGTAAGTGATCAGAAATAGCGCAGGAAAAAGGCTTGAGAACGAGACAGAATTTTTCGATAAGTAGTTATCCTACAATCAAAAATTCTAACGAAGTTATCGAGCGTTTTAACCAGCTAGGATGAACAGTTATTTACTACGATTGGTATCTAATACCTGCAATAGATCGTTTTGTTATAATTACTTCTATCTTCGTTAGTATTTAAACTGAATATTTATATCAACACCTGATAGTCTAAGGGTTAAGGATTTGGATAAGTCATCATGAATACAGTGACTTATCACATAGATTGAAGCTTGAGATAAAACAAGCAAACCTTCGGAGCACAGCATGTCAGAAGTATCGTCATCGAATGTTAAAGAAGTAAACAAAGGATTTGTTTCATTGGTAGGTGCAGGTCCAGGCGACCCAGACTTACTTACGCTAAAAGCGGCACGAGTGATTCAACAAGCAGACGTCTTGGTATATGACCGCTTGGTATCAAAAGATATCTTGGCGATGGCTAACCCAGACGCAGAAATGCTGTATGTGGGTAAAAAGGTTGATCATCACTGTGTACCTCAAGATCAGATCAACCAATTATTGGTCACTAAAGCCCAAGAGAATAAGCATGTAGTACGCCTGAAAGGTGGTGACTCGTTTATCTTTGGACGTGGCGGGGAAGAGTGTGAAACTCTGGCTGAGAATGATGTGAAATTTGAAGTCATTCCGGGTATCACTGCAGCGGCTGGTGCTACGGCTTATGCGGGTATCCCGTTGACTCACCGTGACCACGCGCAAAGCGTCCAGTTTATTACCGGCCACTTAAAGAAAGGTGGCGAAGATATCGACTGGCAATCTCTTGCTCAACATAATCACACGATCGTGTTCTACATGGGTTTAAAAGAGAGTCCGAATATTCAGAAAAACTTGCTTGATAATGGTATGCGAGCAGACATGCCTGTAGCGATTATCGAAAACGGTACGCGCCAAGAACAGAAGGTGTATCGTGGTGGATTGAGTGACTTAGCTAACCTTGCGGCTGTCGCTAAAAGCCCGGCTTTGATCGTTGTTGGCAGCGTGGCTCAACTTCATGAAAAACTCGATTGGTTTAACAAGTAATCAAGTCACGCTTTATCGATTTGTATAGAGTTAAATACTGCAGCGGCTACTTTGTCGCTGCATTTCTTGTTGGCGCATTGGCATTTCATCGATGATGTTGGTGATTTTCTGCCAGTCCGTCTTACCATTCCATCTGTGCTTCTCTTTTCCGTCTTTACCAATTAATACCGCGGTGTGTGACCCTTTAGGGATCTCATAAACGCTGGTTACTGCCTCCAAGTTAAACTCTTCTTCTAACCAAGTGGGTACGGTGTAGCCACTCTCTGCTATCACCATAATAACCACATCACGTTCATCCAATTGGCAGTTGTTTATCAAGACTTCGTTGAGAAACTCTTTGACGACAGTATCTTCTTCAGGCGCAAAATAAATGACGCTGCGATGTGGTAGTGGCTTTGAGTGAGAATACGCAGGATAGGCAAGTACCGAATGAATGGTGAGGCTAAAAATCAATACAGTACTAACAGTCACTAGCTTGAGCATAGTTAACAAACTACTTGAGGGGTTGAGAGCGACTTTTGCTATGTTGCCGATGCTTCCGTGCGATTTATGTTGTTGTCGTTGTAGCATAGCCAACCTCCCTTCAGTAGCTTGTTAGCTTTACTTGTATCTCTAATTGCTAGCCCTTGTGAGATGGTCATCAAGGACAAAGACGAGCGTCCAATCTGGTAGACACCTATTAAGCATAGTTAGGATTACATTAAACATGCTTAGATTTACGTTAACTGTAACCAACAGGTTCATTTTTATTGGATAAAGCGACTCGCATTTTAGGGTTGAATAGAATAGGGTATACCGAAAATCTAAAGGTATGAATTTATGGAAAACATAGCAATTCTGGTCGACGTTCAAAACGTTTACTACACGACGCGAGACAAATACCGTTCTAACTTTGACTATAACCAGTTTTGGTATGTTGCTACGGAAGGTCGTCATGTTGTTGCAGCTCATGCGTACGCCATTTCTAGTCAAGATCCCAAGCAGCGTCAGTTCCACCATATTCTTCGCGGTGTGGGTTTTGATGTGAAATTGAAGCCATTTATTCAGCGTCGTGATGGCAGTGCAAAAGGAGACTGGGATGTGGGTCTTGCCCTAGATGCCATTGAACTAGCAGAGAACGTTGATACGATCGTTCTAGTTTCTGGAGACGGGGACTTTGAGATTCTTGTGGAAAGAATAAAACAGCGCTTTGGCAAAAAAGTGGAAGTGTATGGTGTACCTGGGCTTACTGCTCAAAACCTTATCGATTCTGCCTCAAAATTTGTACCGATTGAAAAAGATTTCCTTCTATAACGGGAAACGCGCACTTTATAATTGAAATCAATAATAACGATAATTAGAATGCAAACTATTATTATTTATTGGTTTGTATGATGTCGCGCGTTTTAGTTGTTGATGATGATATTCAGTTGTGTGAATTATTGGGTGAAGTTTTAGAAAATGAGGGGTATCACGTTGATACCGTTCATTGTGGCGAGGCTGCGCTAGAGTTTATCCAATCCAACCCTGTTGATTTAGTGTTACTTGATGTGATGCTGCCAAACCTTAGCGGAATTCAAGTTGCAAGACGCATCTGCCAGCGTTTTGCTACACCTATCTTGATGTTAACGGCACTCAATGACGATGCATCGATGCTCGATGGTTATCAAGCGGGTGCCGATCAATACATCGCCAAACCTTTCAATGTTCCTGAGCTACTGACTCGTATTAAGGTTATCTTACGTCGAGTTGGATTTGAGCGTCAGAGGCAGTCTCTAGCTTCATCTAACCACGGTTTGTGTGAACAGATCTCCCGTTTACCCCTCACGGGCACAGAAAAAGATCTGCTTGATTATCTGATCAAGAACGACGGCATTGTTGTTTCCAAGTCAGATCTGCAAATACATGTGTTAAAGAAAGAGTTGTGTCCCTTTGATCGCAATCTAGATATGCACATCAGCAATATCCGCCGAAAATTGGTGCAGGCGGGTCTGTCGAAACAGCACATTAAAACCGTTCGTGGTAAAGGCTACAGTTACCTAGAGTCGGTTGGAGCATGAGTTCCACACTAATACGTTGCCCGGATTTCATCGCTAAGCGTAAAGACGGGTTAACCTTTCAGCTGTTCAGCTATCTGACAGTGATTCTTGTGAGTATTTTGATCTTACAAGGTGTGGCGGAAAGAGCGTTGATGAAGGCGCTCCTTAAGGTGCCAGAATCCGTCAAAGAAGAGATGCTCGACCTCGCTTATCAAGCCAACGTGTTGATCGAAGAGGGTGATATGGATGAACTCGCTGACTGGGGTAACGCCCAACGGTATTATTTGTTTGTTATTGACGAGAATAACCGCCCAATTACACACCGACACATGCATCCACACTTCGAATTTAAATTGAAGTTTCTGCGTACCTTAGATCACCAACTGAGTGACCGTGTGAGTAAGCCTATTTTTGGTTTGCCATTGGATAACGGCAGTACGTTGGTTATTCAACTTCCTCACCAGTTTCACCCTGCAAAATCCTTTGCACCGTATTCTTACATGTTGAAAGCCGTGATCGCTTTAGTCGTATTGTCGCTGTTCTCAATCATTATGGCTAAAAGTCTGCAACAACCCCTCGACCGTTTAAGAGAGGCCAGCAGAAGATTAGCAGAAGGCGACTTCACGGTGAGTGTTGTCTCTGAGTTAGATTCAACGACACGTGAATTTAACGAACTTGCCCATGATTTTGATCACATGACATTTGAGATTAAATCTTTAGCCGAAAAGCAGCGCCGCTTGATACGAGATGTCTCTCACGAGCTCAGAACACCTTTAGCAAGGCAAAACCTCGCTCTGCATTTGTTGCGTAACAAGGTAGATGACAAGAGTGCTGGGCTGCTCGATCGTATGGAAAGTGAAACCGAAGAGATGAATAAGCTAGTGGGCGAGATCCTCGAGTTTAGCCGCTTAGAAACCTCTCGTTACGATTCCAAGCTTAGCTTGATGCAGTTAGAACAATATTGCTCAATGCTTATTGCGCAAATGCAAAACGATTTGAAACCTAACCAAACCTTAGTTGGAGATTTAGAAACACCAACGTCTATGGTCAATATAGATGAACGGTTGCTTTTGAGAGTGATAGGGAATTTGGTTGGCAATGCAATTAAGTATGCAGGTGAGCATGCTCATATTTCGGTAACGACGTATGAAATGACTATTGATCAACGTTACAGTGTCATTTCTGTAGAAGATGATGGAGAAGGCATCCCTGATAACAAAATTGCAGGTATCTTTGACCCGTTTACTCGTATTGAATCAGCAAGAGACAAACGGTCTGGTGGTTACGGTCTGGGCCTTGCCATCGTGAAAGAGGCAATGGTTGTGATGAATGGTCATGTGACTGCGGAGAATAGAGAAAGTGGGGGACTCAGAGTGAATATTATGTTCCCAATTAGTGAGTCCGCTAATTAATCTTACCGCTCTGGTTATGGTACTTCTTTAAATCCATAAAAAACGCCACAGCAAATGCTGTGGCGTTTTTTGTGTTTGTAGCTAAAGCGTAGCCATTAATTACGCTTTAGCTTGAAGCAAGGCTGTTAGATTACGCTTCTTGGCGTGATAGCTTAACTTCTTCTTCTTTCTCACCTGCTGCAGGGTCGTTGAAGCGAGACTCATCAAGAGCGCCTTCAGACTTAGCAACGATGATAGATACGGCACTATCACCTGTGATGTTTACAGCGGTACGGATCATGTCTAGAAGACGGTCAACACCCATGATTAGAGCGATACCTTCAAGCGGTAGACCGACTTGGTTCAATACCATCGCTAGCATCACTAGACCAACACCAGGAACACCTGCAGTACCTACAGACGCCAGCGTCGCTGTTAGGATAACCATCAGGTAATCACCCATAGTAAGGTCGATGTTGTAGGCTTGTGCGATAAACGCAGTCGCAACACCTTGCATGATTGCAGTACCGTCCATGTTCACTGTCGCACCTAGTGGTACAGTGAATGAAGCGACTTTGTTGTCTACACCCATACGGTTCTTCGCAGTTTCCATTGTTACAGGAATCGTTGCATTCGAAGATGCTGTTGAGAATGCAAACATAATTGCATCTTCCATCTTGCGTAGGAACGTAATAGGGCTAAGGCCAGTGAAGCCTTTAAGCATCGCGCTGTAAGTCACCAAACCGTGTAGTAGAAGAGTACCTGCAAGCACTAAGAAGTATTCTGCTAGGTTCCAAATTGCACCTAAGCCTAAGCCAGAGAACAGTTTCGCCATCAAGAAGAACACGCCGTAAGGAGCAAGGTTCATCAGCAAAGCAACAAGCTTCATGATAACTTCGTTTAGGTCTGCAAATACAGCGGCAATGCGCTCACCTGGTTTACCAGCAGCACTAATCGCGATACCGAACAACACAGCAAACACGATTACTTGTAGTGTTTTGCCCTCAGCCATCGCCTGAATAGGGTTGGTTGGGAACATGTCGATGATTACTTGGCCAAGAGAAGGGGCATCCGCTGATTTAAAAGAGCTCGCAGCAGTCAGATCCGCACCAGCACCAGGTTGGAACAGGTTACCGATCGTCAATGCTAGAGTGATAGCAACGGCTGTAGTACCGATATAAAGTGCAAGCGTTTTGCCACCCATACGGCCAAGAGTTGATAAGTCTTTAAGGGAACTTGTACCACACACTAGCGAAACGAAGACTAGAGGGACAACAAGCATTTTTAAACTGGCGACAAAAATTTGTCCGCCTACTTCAAAGAGTCCGTTAACGATGTAGTTGTTAACAAATCCACTTTCTGCAAAAAGGGATTGAATGGCAAATCCCGTTAATATACCTACGACCATACCAAGAATTACACGGCCAGTCAGAGACATAGGTTTTTTGGTATTCATTTAGAACACTCCTTATTATTTATAACTTTGATACCTTTTCAAAGTGAGCAGGAGATTAGCAGTCGGTTGATCAAATCGAAAAACAAAAAATGAGTTTGGAATTATAGATGTGATCAAAATCACTGATAATTGTGTAAATTAAACAAATTCAAATAAAATAATTCACTGTTGGTTAACATTTGTCGAGGGTTTTATACATAAAAATGCGGAATCAAAGCTAATAAATAAGAGAAGATAAATTTTTTATCGTTTTTGGCTTGTTAGATTGAGTGAGTAAATAACGCTGTTTCAAAATTTTTGATTGTCGAGATAAGGACAAGACAAGAATCACTTCTAAGTATCTGTATTAAAGCAGGTTCTGTTACATCGAATGAATAACGCTTACCAAGGCCTTTACAAAACTTTACGAATGCAAAGAATGTAAATTTAATGCAAATGGTAATAGTTATCACTTATATTCTCTCGCGAAAAGATTCAGTGGTACCGGCAACGGTTCAGCGAGCACATCAAATAATTAACCATAGTGCTCGTATAAAAAGAATAAAAGCGGAGTAAAGGACATGTTTTCAAAGAGCCCATTGGCTTTAGTGATCGGCGCAGTATTAGCTTCACCAGCAGTATTGGCAGAAACAGTAAAAACAGACGAGCACATGGTTGTTGAAGGTCGTGACTACGGTTACAAAGCCGACACGAACACAACAGCAATGCGCATGGAGGCGACTCAATTAGAGACTCCGGGACAAGTTTCAGTAATCGATGAGCAAATCATCGATGAACAGCGTGCTAGCACACTAGGTGAAGTTCTTAAGAACGACGCTTCTGTAGGTGCCGGTTCAAAATCAACGAACCGTGAGCGTTTCACTCTTCGTGGTTTTGATTTAGACAGTAGCTCTGGCTACTTACGTGACGGTGTTCAACATTGGTCACATTACCGTCAACCAGTTGAGCTATTAGAGCGTGTTGAAGTACTTAAAGGCCCTGCAGGTCTACTTTACGGTAAATCAGCGCCAGGTGGCCTTGTTAACATGGTTTCTAAGAAGCCTGCATACGAGACTCAAGTAAACGTAAGCCAAGATATCGGTTCTGATAGCTACACGCGTACTACCGCTGATGTAAGTGGTTCACTAAACGATGACCAAACCTTACGTGCTCGTCTTATTGTTTCGCAAGAAAACCAAGACTCTTACCGCACACGTTTTGATGGCACAGATGTAGAAACCGACCGTTTTGTTGGTGGTCTATTTGTTGATTACGATATTAACGAAGACATCATGTTGTCAGTTCATTACGACCGCACAATCGAAGAGGGCGATTTAGACAATGGTTCTAAAATCGACACTTCTACAGGCAAGGCTATCGACCCTAACACGGTTAATGATCAACGTTTCGCTCAAACAGATAACGACGTTGCTAACTACGGCGCTTCGATAACTGCTAATTTAAACGAAACTTGGTCTGTTAAAACAGGTATTAGCCGTCAGTTCTACGAGCGTCAGCGTACAGAATCGAACAATACTGTATACAGCGATAAAAACGGCGGTTACGGCTACAAAGTATCAGATCGTCACGACGAGTGGACGTTTGACACGGCTTACGTAGATTTTACTGGTGATTTCGATGCACTAGGTGTAAACCACCGACTACTTGTTGGTGTTAATGGCCTTCATTACGACTACGAACGTTTATACGACTCTGGTTACACTTGTGTTAATGCAACTGAAGCCGAAGCAGAAGCTGCATGTGGCAATGGTTTTGATATGCCTTCTAACGTTAGCTACAAGAACGACAATGAAGTATCTCACTCTGAAAGCCAACACTACGGTCTATATGTTCAAGACTTAGTAACACTTAACGACCAGTGGCAAGTTCTTGGTGGTGTTCGTTTCGCATACGACAAAACGACGAGCAGTTCTAATCAAGAAGAGAGCTACAACAACATTCTTCCAAAGTTTGGTGTAATTTACTCTCCGGCTTCAAATGGTTCAATTTACGCAGTTTACTCTGAAAGTTTCGAGCCTGTTGGTGAAATCACAGATCAAGATGACGTGAACTTTGGTCAGTCTCAAGATGCTAAGAAAGGCACACTTTACGAGCTAGGTTCTAAGTGGGAACTGTTTGATGAGCGTTTGTTTGTATCAGGAGCATTGTTCCAGATCACTCAATCGAACATGCAAGTGACAGAAGACCTAGACCCAGCAAGTAATAACGGCAAAGAAACACGTACAACTCAAGTTGGTGAACAAGTTCATACTGGTGTTGAATTGGCTGCAACTGGTTACGTGACGGAAGCATTCTCTGTAAGTGCATCTACAATGTTCCTAGATGCTGAGTACCAGAATGACCCTGCTCTAGAAGGCAAAACACCTGCTGATGTACCAGAATTTACTGCGAGCATTTGGTCTACTTACTCGTTCAATAACGGTACTGACGTAAACCTTGGTGTTTACCACGTAGGTGAGCGTTACACTGAAGATTCAAACACCTTCAAAAAAGACGCATACACTCGTGTAGATATGGGTATCGCACATACAATGAAGTATGACGAGAACCTAGATTTCGTCGCACGCTTCAATGTAGAGAACCTGTTTGATACTGACTACCTTGAAGGTGGCAGCACGAGCAACGTTGTTGTTGGCGAAGGCCGCAACTACATGGCGACTTTACAGGTAAAATACTAATTTGTTAGTAGGGTACTATTGGTAGCTTAAATGCTAAGGGGGAAGTTTCGGCTTTCCCCTTTCGTGATTCTACTATTTAGTAAAAATATCCCTAGTAATGCGAGTGACTTTTAATGATAATGAGACTGCTTATCAATAAAATTCATTTAAACTTCTTCTATAGTAAATGACTACAATTATGAATCTTTTAAAATCTAGCCTAGCGCTTGCCATCAGTTTGGTTGCAACGTCTTCTATGGCCAATAGCTTGGATCAAGCTCAATCAATTCAAAACAAGACCAATAACGCGTCGGCTTCGAGCCAAAAGGTTATTGATAAAAGCTCACAAGCGACTTTAATGCTGCAAGCTGAGATTGAGCGTCTGCAAGAAGAAGTTAAAAACCTAGAAATCTATCACGATCACCTTGCTGCATTAGTTGAGAGCCAAAACAAAGAAGCTCAAAGCATTGAAGAGCAGATCGAAGAAATCAAATACACACGCCAAGGTGTCGTGCCTTTGATGTATCAAATGATCGATGGCTTGCAACAGCTGGTAGAAAAAGATGTACCGATTAAGAAAGAGCAGCGTCTAGAGAGAGTTGAAAAGCTTCAATCAATGATGACTCGTGCAGACGTAAGTGATGCTGAGAAATACCGTCGTATCCTAGAGGCATACCAAATCGAGATGGACTACGGCATTAAGTTGGGTGTTTACCAAGGTCGTGTCGCATTGGCGAGTGATAAAACCATCGAGGCAGATGTTCTGCACCTAGGTCGTATCTCTTTGGTTGCTCGTAATCTAAATGGCAGCCAATACTGGGCTTGGAATCAAACAGAAGCTCAATGGCAAGAAGTTGATTCTTCGATGAAGTCTGAGCTCGATAAAGCTTACGATATTGCTAGCCAACAAGCTGCCCCAAGCTTGATTACTTTACCTGTTTCTTTAGCTGTTGCGGAGGTTAAGTAATGAACTTAAAGCCATTAGCAGCATTGCTTTGCATCACGTCTATTTCTTTTTCTGCTTTTTCTGCTTCTGATTCAACGGCTCAGTTAGTTAACAAAGCGAAGTCAGAAAATCGTACTCAAGCTTCTCACAATGTGGTTCGTGAAGCTGACTTTAAAAAGACTGAACAAGAACTGAAAGCAATCAAAGCGCAACTTGAAGCGAAACGTACATCTGTTCAAAACGCAACAGACGTTCTTACTAAAACGTTTAGTGATAACGAAAATAAGTTGGCTCGCTTAGAAGAAAAACTGCGCTTAGAAACAGGTAGCCTTGGTGAGCTGTTCGGTGTCGTTCGTCAAAACGCAAAAGAACTCGGCGCAGAGCTTAGCTCAACAGTAAACAGCGTTGATCGCGCTGATCATACAGCGACCGTTGAACAAATTATCGATGCGAAATCACTGCCATCAATGCCACAACTCTCTGGTTTGTGGATGAGCATGGTTGAGCAGATTCAAGCGAGTTCTGAGCTGAGCAAATCTCAAATTGCATTCATTAATGGTGAAGGCAATACAAACAAGGTTGATGCTTACCGCCTAGGCTCGATTGGCCTAGTGACAGATCAAGGTTACGTTAGCTGGAACACTCAGCGTGAAGACGCAATCGCATACCTTAAACAGCCAGAAAATGGTCCAACGCTAACATCACTTTCTTCACTGGCAAATGGTGAAGTAGCAAATGTTGTTGTCGATCCTTCACGTGGATTCATGTTGGAGCAGTTGGCGCTAACACCTAGCCTATCTGATCGCCTTCAAGCGGGTGGTGTAGTTGGTAAAGTGATTCTTGGCTTGCTTGCAATTGGCTTAATCATCGCATTAGTTCGTGGCGTTTCACTAGCTATCGCTCGCCAGAAAATTCGTGCGCAACTTAAGAATCCTGAGCAAGCTGGCGATAACCCACTAGGCCGTGTTCTTGCCGTGTACAACAAAGAACAAAGCCAAACGGTTGAAGCCTTAGAACTACGTCTTTTAGAAGCGGTTGTTGATGAGCAGACTCACTTAGAGAAAGGTCTATCAATGCTTAAGCTATTGGCAGCGCTAGCACCAATGTTAGGTCTTCTAGGTACAGTAACGGGTATGATCGAAACGTTCCAGGTAATCACACAGTTTGGTAATGGCGACCCGAAAGTAATGGCGGGTGGTATTTCTATGGCGCTTGTAACAACCGTACTTGGTCTTGTCGCTGCAATGCCTCTTTTACTGGCACACAACATTCTTAGCACTCAGGCTGAAAATATTCGCAATATTCTTGAGAAACAAGGTATTGGTCTTGTTGCGGAGCAGGCGGAAAAAACGGTTGAATCAAAAGCTGTGGTTTCACCAGTTGGGACTGCTGCGTAATGGATATTTTGTCGGGTTCTCTATTACCAGCGAGTTGGTTAACGAGTGACTGGCTGCTGTCTTTATCAAGCTTTATGGAGCAGGGCGGTTTCGTCTTGTGGTGGCTAGCGGCTGTTGTCCTAGTGTATTGGGTGCTTGTGGTAGAGCGCGTGTTATATCTCGCGTTCTACTTTCCAAAGCAGCGCCAAGCTTGGATTACTAAGTGGCATGAAAGAGAAGAGCATTCTTCTTGGCATGCCAAAGCCATTCGTGAAGGTTGGTTAGGGCAAGCAAGTATTTTACTTAACCAGAACTTGAATTTTATTAAGCTGTTAGTCGCTATTTGTCCTATGTTGGGTTTGTTAGGTACCGTCACCGGTATGATCTCTGTTTTTGATGTGATGGCGACTCAAGGAAGCAGTGACCCTAAATTGATGGCTTCAGGTATCTCGTTGGCAACACTGCCAACCATGGCGGGTATGGTTGCTGCATTAGCGGGCATGTTTGTTCACGCTCGTTTAGCGAAAGTGTGTAACCGCTTAGAATTGAAATTAGAAAAATCTTTAAGGAGTCAACGATGAGACTCGGTCGACGTCATTCAAAAAACGAAGAGGCTCAAATAGACCTTACTTCGATGCTTGATATTGTATTTATCATGCTTATTTTCTTTATTGTGACCAGTTCATTTGTTCGTGAATCAGGAGTTGAAGTCAATCGCCCACAAGCTTCTAACGTAGTAAGCCAAAAGGATGCGGGCATCTTTGTTGCGATTACTTCTGCTAACGACATCTTTATCGACAAACGTGTCGTAGATGTTGAACGTGTCCAAGCAACGTTAGAACACTTGTTGCTAGAACAACCTGATGCTTCTTTGGTTATTCAAGCGGATGAACACGCTTACAACGGTACGGTTGTTAAAGTGATGGACGCGGCTAAAGGTGCGGGTGTTAAAAACATTGCGCTTGCTGCTGAAAAGCGATGATCTTGGAGGATCTTCATAAATGATTCGCCTATTTCTTGCTTTACCGCTGGCGGGTGCATTGGGCCTGGCTCTATTTTCTTTCATGGCTTGGATGGTCGATAATGGCCATCAACGTTCACCAGATGATAGCGAGACGTTGAGTTTCAACATGGTGATGGTTGAACAAGAACAAGAAGTTCAAAGAAGACAACGTGCCGTCCCTGAAAAGCCAGAAATGCCAGAGCCGCCACCGGAAGCGCAAACGTCTCAGTCACAAGCTGAAGTTACACCTCTGAATTCGATGTCTTCACTGCCGTCATTGGATTTGAATACATCGATTGATGGCTTGGCGATTAACGCTCCTAAATTTTCTGATTTTGGGTCAAACCAACAGGCAATGCCTCTGTATCGAGTAGAACCTCGTTATCCAGCTAAAGCGCTAAAGCGCGGGGCTGAAGGCTTTGTTACATTGAGTTTTACTATCGATGAAACAGGCCGACCGACGGATATTCAAGTCACTGACGCAAACCCGCGTCGTATGTTCGAGCGTGAAGCGATACGTGCTATGAAAAAATACAAGTATCAGCCTAAGGTTGTTGATGGTAAAGCGACCCCTCAATTTGGACAAACATTTACCTTTGAATTCAAGTTGGCAAAATGATGAAACAGATATGGATATTAGTGGGCTTGTTGTTAATGCCCCTTACAACACAAGCGCAAGAGCTGACCCAATATACTGCTATTCGTGTTCAAAAGGCGCATAAGCTTGCTCAAGATGAACAGGTTAAACAGGCGATTGACGTACTTGCAGGATTGGAGCTTTCGAAAGGCTACGACAAAGCGTACGTAGCTCGCATGCTTGGTGTGTTTTACTGGCAAGATGGTAAAACCGACACGGCAATTAAGCAGCTTACTTACGCCGTAGACACTAATTTACTGGTGGATGAACAGGCTTGGGTAACGAAACGCATGCTTGCTGATCTATTACTAAACGATCAGCAGTTCAAAAAAGCGCTTCCGCACTATTACGAGTTAGTAAAAACTGCGCCAGTAAAGGAAAAGAAAGACACACTTTGGATGCGAATTGCACAAGCTGAATATCAAACTGAAAACTGGTCAAAAGTACTGGTGGCCATTGGTAATCGCGACAAGTTCAATTCAAAACAAGAGCTATCACCTTTATCGCTAAAATTGGGTGCTCAGCTACAGTTAAAGCAGTGGAAACAGTCTATTCCGACACTGGAAAGCCTCATTGAACTTCAACCACAGAAAGATAACTGGTGGCGTCAACTTGTGGGTATTCAGTTAAGACTAGAACGTAACCGCGATGCATTGAACACTTTAGCGTTGGCAGATCTTCAAGGTGTTGAGCTGAAAAACTCAGACCGCAGACTACTGGCTCAGCTTTACGCGAAACGCGGCATTCCAGAGCGCGCAGCACAAGAAATTAGAAAGCTAGATGGTGCGAACAGCGACGTTCAACTTCTCGCAGAGCAAGCAACTTACTGGCAGCTAGCGAAAGAGTGGGACAATGCGATTGAAGTGTGGACGTTAGCGTCTAAAAAAGACACTCAGTATCATTGGAATGTGGCTCAGCTATTGGTTCAGCAAGGTTACTACGACCGAGCTCTGGTTGTTTTAGATAAAGTGAAAGACAAAAACAAACAAGCCGACGTTGCGTTAGCGAAAGTGCGTTCATGGTACAAGCTAAAGAATCTTGATAACGCCCTTGCTCAAGCTAAGCGTGCGAACAACATTGAGCCATCTTCTGAGGCGAAAGGCTGGATTAAATACCTGACTCAGCTTAGAACGGTAAGTGATAACGGAAACGTCTAACCGCAAACAGAAGACAAGAAACAGCACATAAGAAACAAGAAAAGCAAAAGGGTGTCATTTGATCGTTCAAATGACACCCTTTTTAATTCTAGTGACTTAAGCTCATCTTGGGGCTTGAGCTCATCTAGCGTTATTGTTCGATTGGATTGATTAAGGCTCGCACATAGTGCCACTAAGCGTTGCACTTAGAATTATGCCGCTGGTATCTGCAATCCAGTTAATGGTGCAGTCGCGATAAGGATTTTTAAAGG
This sequence comes from Vibrio sp. T3Y01, assembly GCF_013114525.1. NCBI lineage: Bacteria > Pseudomonadati > Pseudomonadota > Gammaproteobacteria > Vibrionales > Vibrionaceae > Vibrio > Vibrio sp. T3Y01. The sequence goes on from NZ_VTXJ01000027.1 coordinate 18,804, forward strand.
CATGCAGCGTATAGCCATTGTCTAGTGGCTTCTTAGTCTCAATCCAAGCATAGTTTCGAGATGCCCAAAAACTGATAGGGCGTGAGCGCTCGGTTAGATACTGCTCTTGAACATCACTTATGCCTGCACCGATGTATTCTTGAATATGTTCTTCCGTGCTGGCTATTTGGCTGGTACACGCCGTTGCCAGCGCAGCAAAAGCCAAAACAATAATACGCATTTCAAATCCTTTTAAGCTTAATTAGCTATCATCAAACCAGTGATCAAATAGTCCCAGCTTTCTATCCTTAAAGCCACCACTGTTACCTTAAACCCATCTCAATCAAGCGTGTTGAGATTGAGGTTTTTTGAGCTTTGACTCTGTTAATCGACAACTGCAAATAGAACGAATCAAATCCCTCTAGTACAAGTTAACAAGAATATGCATACAGTTCGATTACTTCCCATGTAATGTTATGTAAATTTCCTTACGCCACTCGGCAAACGTAAACAATGTAAATTGAATGCCAATACGAATGATTATCAACTAAATTGTCGCCATAAAATTTATAGGTATTGGTTTGTATGTCGTTAAAAAGTAGGGCGGTTCAGTCATGGGCTCGTCGACTTCATGTTTATATTTCTATGGCGCTTCTGTTCGTGGTTCTTTTTTTCTCAGTGACAGGTATTACCCTGAACCGACCTGAGTTATTTGAATCAAGCCAACCCAATATTCAACGATCTACGTTAACGCTTCCTACAAGTTTATTTTCAATCCAAGACGGGCGATTAAAAGCCGATGAAACGGCCTTTGAAACCTTTTTGTTTGAAGAAGCCAACCTATCTGGCGTTCCTTCAGGTTTAGACATCTACGCAGAGATTGAAGGCGGTGAGTTGCTCATCGGTGAAGTGTCTATGGACTTCAAAGGACCAGGCTACAACGCTTCTGTGTTCGTTGACGTGACGTCTGAAATGGTGGAAGTCGAAACCACCAATTACGGCGTTATCGCGCTTTTGAACGACCTACACAAAGGGCGTAATAGCGGTGAAGTTTGGAAATGGTTTATCGATATCACTGCGCTACTGATGATCTTCTTTGTGCTTACTGGCGTGTGCTTACTGTTACCTAAGAAAAAAACGCTCAATACCTCCATTAAATGGACGGTGTTTGGGTCTGCAATCTCACTTGCTATCTATTTTGTCGCCGTACCTTAACCCTCCAGTAGGTTGATGAGTCTGCTTGATGAATCAGCATGAAGAACGAAAGGTTAAACGGATTTAAAAGGTTGTTAAAAATGAAAAAAATGAACTGGAGCAAGGCGCTTCTTGCTTTATCTCTTTTGCCAAGCCTAGGTATGGCACAAGCGATCCCTGATACGGCAAAACTTGATGTGAACTTTAAGCTTCCAAAGATCGATACCTTTATGTATGCGCGTCCTTATGTCGCGGTGTGGGTAGAGAACAGCGAACGAAAGTCAGTGAAAACCATTGAGCTTTGGATTGGTAAAGATGAATGGCTGAAAGACTTACGTAGCTGGTGGAGAAAGGTGGGACGTTACGATCGTGAATTGGTTGATGCAGTGACTTCTGCAACGCGTCCTGCTGGCCAGTACCGTTTCGTTTGGGATGGTAAGAGCGATGAAGGTCAAACTCTAGAACAGGGCGAGTACACGGTTCATATCGAAGTGGTTCGCGAACACGGTGGCCGTAATTACCTTCGTCAAAAAGTATCACTAACGGATACAAATGCTTCTTATGAGCTAAAGGCAACAGAAGAGACAGGTGAAATCACACTGAATTACGTCGCTAAATAGAAAGCGCAGTAGTTAATAGCGAGTGGTTTAAGAATCTGAAAAGAATCGACAGTCGTCACCGTAGGCTCAGTTTGAGCGACACGGCTAACAATTATAAATAATGGAATTGAACATGATGAAACAGACAAAAATCAAAGCACTTGTTCTAGCGGGTGTGATGGCATTCGGCCTAGCAACAACGACAACCGCACAAGCTCACCCACGTTGGATACTGCCGTCTCACTTTACTGTGTCTAAAGAAGGTGGTGATTGGCTAACGTTCGATGTGACTGCATCTCATGGTACGTTCGTTTTCGATAAGCCAGCAGGCAGTGAAAACGCTCATGTCATCATGCCAGATGGTCGCAGCGAGCGTCCTAACTTTGTTATTCGCGGTAAACGTCGTTCAATCTTTGATTTCTACTTTGAAGAAGAAGGCACGCACAAAGTGGCGATCAACAATGAACCGTCTTACTACACACAATACAAAGCGGGTCGTCGTGACACAGTGAAATGGGTCAAAGCAAACAAAGCGGAACGTGATTCAGTTCTTCCTGAAAAGTCGCGTGACGTGGTAACACAAATCAGCTTCACTCGTGCAGAAAGCTACATCACAGTGGGTAAGCCATCGGATTCAGTATTTAAGATTGAAGGCAAGCTACTTGAAATGAAGCCAGTCACGCACCCTTCAGACATCATTGAAGGTGAACCAGTAACGTTCCAATTCTTCTACAACGGTGAAATTCAAAAAGACGTGAAAGCGGAGATCACTCGTGAAGGCACACTTTACCGTAACCACCAAGAGCAGATTGATGTTGTGAGTGACGAGAATGGTGAGATTACCTTCACTCCAGACGTAGCGGGTCGTTACGTAATGAAAGCGAACTACAAAGGTGAGTTGATTGACAACCCACTGGCTGACAAAGCAAGCGCGAACGTTCACCTAACGTTCGAAGCACTGCTTCAGTAATCTGTGATATCGGGGCTAGCTTCCTGATTAAGTAACAAAAAACTTAAGGGCTCATTTGAGCCCTTTATCGCTCAGTTTACTTCTGAGAATTTGCACTGTGGCTAGGGTACGAACCATGACAATAAAAACAAAACTAAAACCGATAATCACTCCTTGCTTGGCTCTGGGACTTGGTCTCGCTGCATTACCTGCGCAAGCACACTTTCCACTGATGAGCTGCTGGTTTGAAGGCAAAACCGTGGCCTGTGAAGCAGGTTACTCTGATGGTAGTAAAGCGATTGATTACGCGGTTGAGATGTACGATTACGAAGACAACTTGATTGCAAAAGAGATGACGGATAAGCGTTCTATCGTTGAATTCCCAAACCCTGATACTGAGTTCTACCTTGTATTCGACTCAGGTCATGAGTTTCCTGTTGAAGTCGACGTTGTTGAGATCAGCGAGAAATGATGATTCAAGGCGTACGTGCTGACACGGGTGGTAGAGAAGGTAAATGGGTAGGGCTGATCATTGTGTTCATTCTGAGCTTTGCCACGGTCGCTATTCCATTTCATCAGGCAGAATCCCACGTGAAAGCGGTACTTGATCATCAAATTCTGGTGACCGATGTTGAACAAGAAAACTTGGCGATGCTATCAGAGCTACGTTTGGCGCATGAAGAGATTCGCGACCTGCGTATGGACTCAGACGGCGAATGGCCAAGTGTTATGTCATTGAAAGACGAATGGGTCGCGCCGTTTGTTGAAGACCAGAGTTGGAAGCGCAAAGGTTCTCATGCTTGGGTACTGGACGAGCGTGGTTACTATTTCTCTGCTCCCAGTGAATCTGCAACACCAAGTGAACAAGCCAAACCTGCTGATCATGGTTCTGCGGATTCCTTTATTTTGAACGCCAACAGCGTTTCTCCTGAAATCTGGATTTACCTGGGTGGCGTAGCAAGTCAACCGACTAGTTTTGATGAGAACACACTTGAATCTTCCGGCTGGAAAATGGTCGTGAATGAATCAGAAGTTGAGCAGCATGATGCATCTTCTCATTAAACAATCCGGCTTATAAAAATGCTCACTAATAATAAGAGAATTACTATGCGAATTATGACTCTGTTCATGTCGTTATTAGCGGTGTTCATGACACCCAATGCATTGGCAAAAGAATATAATATCGACAGCGATAAGCTGACGATTGGTATCACGCTTCAACCTTACTACAGCTACGTAAAAGCAGTAGTAGGTGACAAAGTGAACATTCTTCCTTTGGTTGACGCAGGTTTCAACCCACATAACTACTTGCCACAACCCAATGATTTAAAGCGATTGAGCCAAATGGATGCAATCGTAGTAAACGGTATTGGTCACGATGACTTCGCGCTTAAAGTGATTTCAGCCGCGCAACGTGATGACTTAATCGTGATCGAAGCCAACAAAGAAGTGCCTCTACTTCCTGCACTTGGTCAGTCTGTTGGTCAAGGCGCCGTAAACCCACATACCTTTGTTGGGCTCTCGACAACGATTCAAAAGGTTTACACCATCGCCAGTGAAGTCTCTAAGCTCGACCCAGACAACGCTGCGTTTTATCGCAAGAATGCACGCAAGTACGTTAAGCAATTCCGCTTTATGAAGCGTGATGCGATGCTGTCACTGGGTGAACTCGATACATCAGGTATGAAGGTCGCGACGACGCATAATGCTTATGGTTACATTCTTCAAGAGTTTGGCGTGGATGTAGCAGCAGTAATCGAGCCTGCACACGGTGTTGAGCCAAGTGCTAGCCAACTGCAAGAGACGATCGAGAAGATCCGCACATCAGGCATTGATGTTCTGTTCTACGAGTTAAACATGCCAAACCGTTTTGTTGACACCATTGAAGCGGAAACAGGCGTTCAGCTTTATCGTTTTTCTCACATGACGCATGGTGAATATGAGGACGATAAAGTAGAAGTTGAGATGAAGAAGAACCTAGAGACGTTAATCGAAGCCATGAAATTTGCGGCGGCGAACCAAGCTAAAAGCGGGAACGCATAATGTTAGGTCCATCAATCTCAATTAATAAACTCGGTCTGCAATACGATAACAACGTAATTCTTGATGATATCTCGCTCGAACTTAAAGCGGGTGAATGTCACGTGATCATGGGACCAAACGGTGGTGGTAAAACTTCATTATTGCGCTCTGTACTTGGCCTTACGCCTTTCTCTGGGCAAATAAATATCCACTGGCCAGAAAAGCCGAGTATTGGTTACGTACCTCAAAAAGCGACGTTCGAGTCGAGCTTACCTTTGACGGTCATGGACTTCGTACTGCTTAATCAAACGCGAATCCCATTGTTTTGGCGTCGCAAATCTAAGCAGCTAGGTCTTGCACTCGCACAATTAGATCGCGTTGGTATGGCGACACGCAGCGACCGCCGTATGGGACAGTTATCGGGTGGTGAACAGCAACGTGTGTTGTTTGCCCAAGCGCTGTTGGATAACCCAAGTCTACTGGTGTTGGATGAACCTACGACGGGTATGGACGAGCAGGGTGTTCGTTACCTTGAATCGCTGATTCGTGAATGTGTTAATGAAGGTCGCACGATCCTTGCGGTACACCACGATGTCACGGCAGTGCGTCGACTTGAAGCGAACGTTCATGTTGTGAACCGATTCTTGGTGGATAGTGGCCCACACGAAGCAGTCTTACACCCAAGTAAAATCGAGAGCTTGTTTCAGCACTACAGCAGTGGCTCTGCCATGACCAAATCGAAGGAGGTTGCGTAATGGATTGGTTACGACAACTTGCCATTAGTGGTGTTGAAGCTGGCCTGTTATCAGAAAGCTTTATGTATGCCTTTATGGTGAATGCTTTGGTTGCAGCCTTATTGCTTGGCCCTCTGCTAGGTGGCCTGGGTACTTTGGTGATTGCAAAGCGTCTAGCTTTCTTCTCTGAGGCAGTAGGCCACGCCGCGTTAACTGGTATTGCGATTGGTGTTTTACTTGGTGAGCCACCAGAGAATCCAATCATTGGACTGTTTAGCTTCTGTATGATCTTCGCTTTGCTTTTGCACTTTGTAAGAAACCGAACCAACGTGCCATACGATACCTTGGTTGGTGTGTTCCTTGCGCTGGCATTGGCAGTGGGTGCAGCGTTACTGATGTACGTGGCTCGTAAGATCAACATCCACATGCTGGAAAACGTACTGTTTGGCTCGATTCTTACCGTAACAGACCAAGACTTAGCAATTCTCGCGGGTAGTTGCGCGATCATCATTTTGCTCTTGATACCGACGTTCAACCGTATTCTTCTAACCTGTATCAGCCCGGATATTGCGAAGGTTCGTGGTTATAACACCAGCTTCTACGATTACTTGTTTGTCATGATGATCACCTTAGTGACGATTGCTGCAGTGAAGATCGTGGGTGCGGTACTTGTTGGCGCATTATTACTGATCCCAGGGGCGACAGCTCGATTGCTGACTAAACGCATGGGGAGCTTTGTACTGCTTTCGGCATTACTCGCAACCATCGCATGTTTGGTTGGAACCGTGCTCCCTATGGAACTAAAACTGCCAGTGCCATCGGGCGCTTCAATCATCATCGTTTCTGCAACGTTTTTTCTAGCAGCAACGCTATACCGAATTGTAAGAAAGGCGTAATCATGACTTGTTTAATGAATCGTATCGCTAGCTCAGTAAAAGCAGCGGCTCAAGTGAGTGTGCTGTGTAGTGTGTTAATGGCTGGTTCAGTGATGTCACTGAACGTGAATGCAGAGGATATCCTAACCAGTACACCTGTGACTTATGCATTGGCGAAAGAGCTAACCAAAGGCACGGACATTACGACTGAATATCTACCTCCCAAGCGCTACGGTATTGACCGTCTGCCGAATTGGTTTGGTACCAAGGGTGCGAGTAAAGTGCTTCAATCGGGTGAAAAGGCGACCGTTGCGGTAACACTGTCATCCATCTGGCAAGCTGACCCTACGTTTGTATACGCAAGACAAGGCAATATCCGTTTGGTTGAGGTTGATGCCGCTCAAGCAATTACACCGCGAGCGCAAGGTGTTGCAGCGCTTACATTGTCGAATGGTGATGTGTCTAAATACGCATGGCTAAATCCAACCAACTTAACGCGTATGGCGGCGATCGTGGCTGATGACTTCAAGTTATTGTGGCCTGAACAGGCTGAGGCAATTGATAGTAATCTGCAGCGTGTGATGTTGGATGTTCGTGAGCTGATTAACAAGCAGCAAGAAGTATTGTTGGATAATGAGGTGGACTCAGTATTGCTACTTTCCGAAAGCTTGGAAGATTTTGCTTCAGGTACTCAACTGTTTGTTGAAGAGCGCATGTTCAAAGCTGAACTTGAATGGACAGAACAAGACAAAGCGAAACTCAAAGCGATGTTTTCAGAAGACGATGCACTATGGTTAGTTACAGCGAAAAAGCCAACTAACTTAATTAAGTCTCTAGTGCCTAATGAGCGTATTTTAGTGGTTGATTCCGTTGACCGTTGGGGACGAGCGGGGATTAATCCAAAAGCACCGTTTGTACGCTGGGAAGTACAGCCTTTTAAAGGCTAATCAGCGCGATTAAAAATGGTAGGATCAAAAAAGCAGCCCAATTAGAGGCTGCTTTTTTTGTTCTTGTCTGTTGGCTCTTGGAAGAGTGTTAGACAAGAGAGCTGCGAGTTTACAACTTACTCTGCAGCTTTTGTTTCTTCAGCTTCAGCAGTTGCTTCTACAGCACCTTCCGTTTGCGCTGCTTGAGCTTGTTCTTCGGCTTCCATTTTTGCGCGTTCAGCTTTAGAAATGTAGCGAGGCTTATTACTTGTATGCAGTTTAGAATTCGCTTTTTTCTGCTTCTTTTTTAGAATTTGATTGATTTTTTTCTTACGGTTCATTGCTGCATAGCCTTGTATTTAGTTTAGGCGGTGGAGGATAATCATTTTAGCTCTAGAACTCAATATTTACATGGTATTCAGCAAGGAAAATATCACTATGCAGGCAGTCGAGACCGAACGTTTAAGATTAAGAATGATCACTCCTCAAGATGCGGTGTTTATTCAACGATTATATAGCTCAGAAGATTTCCTGCGTTACATTGGTGATAAGGAAATCAACGACTCTGAAAAGGCTGTGGAGTACATTGAAAACAATATTCTAAAGATGCATAAAGAGAAAGGTGTCTGCTTGTTGATGGTTGAAATCAAGGATTCTTCAACACCAATTGGTATTTGCGGACTAATAAAAAGAGACACCTTACAGTCGCATGATATTGGCTACGGGTTTGTTCCTGAGTTTTATGGTCAAGGCTTTGCCCAAGAAGCCGCGGAGGCGATAATTGAACAAGCTAAGCAGAATGCTGATATCGATCATTTAGTTGCCATCACAACCTCTGATAACATTCGAAGTATCGCACTACTGACTAAGTTAGGTTTTGTGTTCGAGCGAGTTGAAGATGTGATAAACGAAAGTGTCAATCTCAACTTGTACGGTTTCTCATTAGGTAATTAAAACATGTTCCAACATAACAATATTCTACAAGGCGAGCTTGCAACGGAGTACAAAACCGTTATTGCGATGGTTCACATCTATTGCAAAGACCACCACGGTGAAGTTCGTCAGAATAACGCGTTATGTGAGGAGTGTGAGCAACTGTTGCTTTATGCCGAAACACGACTGGATAGATGCCCTTATGGTGAAGCAAAACCGACCTGTAATATGTGTCCAATCCATTGCTATAAACCTGACCCTAAAGAGCAGATGCGTTTAGTAATGCGCTATGCCGGGCCAAGAATGTTACTCAAGCATCCGATTTTAGCGATCAGACATTTGATACATGAAAAAAGAAAAGTGCCCGAAAAGCCGCTGCCGAATGTGTCGAACCGTCATATCCGAATGAATAAGAAGTAACTGGCGTTTTAAAGTGGTTGCTAAAGAAACGAAAAAGGTCTAATTGCTCAGACCTTTTTGATGCAGATACGTTTTTATCTAAACTTGAATGTAGTCACGTAGCTTTAACTTAAGCCGCTTGTGGTTCTTCGTAGGTCACTGTGAGGTTGTTGATCCAGCGTCGGCTTAGGTAACGATGAGAACAAATTGCCAGTTTCACCACTTCTTCTACCAACATCAAACCATAGATGTATTTGAAACCCCATCCAGCGACAAACGCGCCGTAAACACATACTGGAATACCGACCATCCACATCGCGATGAAATCCATACGTAGGCAGAACGCATTATCGCCACCAGCGCGAATAATCCCGTTGATAATCACCATATTCAGCATGCGAATCACCACAGCAAAACACATAATGGTCATTGCAGGTGAAGCGAGCGGGTAGAGTGCATCTGTAGAAAGGTTCAGCCATGATAGAACATGCTCTTTGCCCATAAACAGTAGCAATCCTACAACCGCGCCAAATCCAACCACGGCTTTAATGAAGGTCAGCCCCATACTCATCGCGTCATCAAACTCATCACGGCCCAATGAATGACCAAGCAGCACAGAACACGCTACCGAAATACCAAAGAAAATCGAGTAACAGAGCGATTCAAACGGCGCGAGCATAGAGAACACAGCAAGTTCCGTTGTGCCCATGTGACCGAAGATCATTTGGTACGCCATGGTACCCATTGCCCACAAAACGGCATTCATGGTCAGTGGCAGGGCAATACGACGGTAAGATAACCACAATGACGGGCGATGTGGCGAGCTGAGTGTCGTTAATAGCCAGTGGTTGCGCATACGCATGTAGCCGTACATCAAACCCACTTGAATTAATCGCGCTAGAGTCGTTGCTAATGCTGCTCCTGCAACACCCATCGCTGGAATTCCGAAAGCACCCTGAATAAGGATGAAGTTAAGTGCGATATTGAGTGCAATCGTCACCGCACCAAGTAGAAGTGGTGTGACGGTGTCACCTGATGAGCGCATGCTTGCTTCAACTACAACCACAATATGGGTCAAAAGCAGAACAGGGAAGCCATACCAAAGGTAAGTCGCACCAAGCTCAATCACGGTTTTATCGCTGGTTTGCAACATCATCAAAAACTGTGAACCAAGAGTGATGACTGCAGTCACTGGCAACAGAACTTTTAAGCCAAACACCATCGCGATAGAAGACACGGTTCGTGCACTTTTACGGTCGTTTTTTCCCCAATATTGTGCGACCAATGTCCCGTTTGCTGAGGCCAACCCTGCCATAATCATAATAGCGACGAAGTGCCATTTTGATGCAATTCCCACAGCCGCTGCTGCTTCCATACCAAAATCGCTGACCATTAACACGTCAGCAAGGGCTAAAATAGCAACCAAAGCACTTTGCAAAGCAACAGGCAAACCAAGTTTGATGATGCGAGGTAATATGCTCTCTGGCTTGTTATTCATAGATGAGTTAGGGTTAATGTTAGTTGTCATAAGCTCTCCAATTTATGGCAGAACTATAGTGAGTTGAGTGAAGTAACAACATGTTTAAAAAACAACAAAACCTGTGCAAATCCGTCATTGATAATATGAAGCCAAAATTAACGTGGCAAGATGACGTGTTTCTTGCAGAACGATGTAAAGAGCGTTTTTTGACCGTTGAAGATATCCCAGAGATGAGAAGCTGTGGTGTTTACATGGGGGGAATGGCAAAGCTGCATGATGCGTACTGGGTTGAACGCGAATCGGTGAATGTTCATACGTTTATTTTTACTCAAGAAGGGGGCGGAATATTAACAACCGCGACCTCGGTACAAGCGATTACGCCTTATACGCTTGTGGTTCTTCCTGCTGAAACGCCATTTCGATTTGAACTTGATCCTCAATACAACTATTGGAAAATGGCGTGGATGCTGACGCCCGATACGCCACAGTGGCAGCATATCGCGAGTTTAGGGCAGAGTATTGTCCCTTTCGGAGAGTGTGAGCAAATCTGGTCACTGATGAATTTGGTTCACTTTGAAATTGGCGGCAGAGCGAGTTATCGAAAACTACTGATGAGTGAAATCATTCGCACGTTAACAGGGTTTGAACCTAAGTCGACCAGCACCACTGCACGTGTTCAAGCGCTCTATAACGAGATTGAAAGCAGTCTTCACCAGCCATGGACAGTTGCTGGGATGGCTGAAAGAGTGTTCATCAGTGAAGAGCAACTCAATCGAGTCACCAAGACGCTATTTAACCTCTCACCACGCAGCAAATTGATTCAATTACGCATGGATAAAGCCACCAGTCTGCTGAAATATCAAGATTGGTCAGTTTCTATGATTGCTAATCGTTTGGGCTACAAAGATCCTTATAACTTTTCGCATCGCTTCAAAAAGCATTTCGGCTTGTCACCCAGTCAGTATCGAAAGAGTCATCGACTGCCCGGTTAGCTTTGCTTGTTTCCTCGATCAATTACGCAAGATCAAGCTTTGCAGTAATATTACTGTATTGAGCTATCTATCAATTTAGTATTTTTACTCTATTCGGTACTATTAGAAATATCTAAAAACATGAATGCATATGCAATGTGAGGAATAAATGCAAAAAGCTATCGATAAGATGAATGATTTTACTCTTCCATCAAAGCTCACTTTAAATAATAAAGAGTTTCAATCCGGCACGAAAATTGTTCGAAAACAGGGCTGTGGTTCAATAATAGGAACGCTTTCTGAGCCTCATCGTAAGGTACTTTTTTATCTTTATCAGAACAAAGGCGTAGTTGTTAGCAAGAATATTCTTAAGCGTGTTGGGTGGCCTGGGAAATCGGTAACATCCGCGTCAGTTCTGGTTGCAATCTATGAAATTCGCCGAATGATAGACTGTAAATGCCTATACACTATACCAAATGAAGGCTATTTGTTAGAGCCTAGACCCTGCTGTTGATATTCTGTTCATATTCTTATAATAAAATTTTAATCTCTTTACCGTATACGCTCCTTTCATTATCTTCGAATTCAAGCGTCCATTTATAAGTGACGTTATTAAACACATCTCTTAATAAAGTTGTGTCGTTGGTTGCTCTGTTAGGGAATATTATATGAATACGGACTCTTCCCCTGTCATTGAGGGTATACGTGAAGAACAAAACGAGGTCTTGGAAGTAAACGGTAAGGTTATTGAGCTAAATACCAAGCTCATACGCAATTTGGAAAATGGTTATATCGTAGGAACGATGCCATTGGCTTATAGAAAGATGATTCTTGCTATGAATCGTCATCGTGGACAACTATTCAGTGTGCCGCAGCTAAAAAAAATCGGTTGGGAAGGTGAGAAGGTCACTAACTCTTCAGTGATTGTCGCTATTTCAGAGATACGTTCTATTCTTGGTGATGGCTTGATCCTAACGATCACTGGCGAAGGCTATGTGTTCCAACCCTAGTGTAACCCTCTAAATATCGTGTACAAAAAAGGGCGCTTCATTTGGACGTATTGTCTTTAGTGAAGAGCCCCTAAGTGTATCGCTCAAAAGTAAGATAACGACTTATTCGCCCGCAATTTGTAGATGAGAGCGCTTAAGGCTCGCAATCAACATGTAAATCGTCGTCGCTAGTAACGATGCAAACAGGTAAGTGAACAACCCTGCTTGTGAATCCATGAAGCTATCTGCCACGATCGGACCTGCAACAGAGCCAATGCTGTAGCAAAGTAGCATGATCTGAGTCACTGACACCAAGTAGCTTGGGTCAAGGTTTCGGCAACCCAAGTTAATTGCGATTGGGTATAGCGCAAATGTCGCCATGCCTAATACGAACAAGCTCATGCCTAGTACGTAGAAATCGTGATTGATAGTCAACACACCAATGCTTGCAACGCCTAGCAGGCAGAACAGAGCCATCAATAACACTTGACCTACATGGTGAGATAACCAAGTCACCATTGGTTGTACAGCCATACCACCCATAATAACTAACGCCATCAAACCGCCAATGTCTTCGTGCGCAATGTTACGTTGAGCAAGCTCGACAGGCATTAAACCGTAAATCGCACCTAGCGTTAATCCAGACACAATGCAGCCAATTAACGCGCTGTGGCTTAATTTGCTGATCTGCTTTAAAGACAAAGATTGCGCATCGTGGATCTGTGGTGGTGTTGCTTGTCCGTACATCAAAACAATGATCGCACCAAACAGAAGGGTGAACATTGCGATGAAAGGTACGCCACCAGTAATACCTAAGTAACCGATACCAAGCTGACCAACTGCTGAACCGCCGTATAGTGAACACATGTAAATCGCTAAGCGTTTTGCACGTTGTGATTCGTCACCGCTCATTAGCCATGATTCAACAATGACGAAAATACCCGCAACCGACACACCCGCAACAAAGCGCGCAATTAGCCACACAGCTTGGTGTGGGATTAATGGCAACACAAGGATCGTTGCGATAAACACGCTCAGTGCCATTACAAACGCGTCTTTGTGGCCGATACGTGCAATCGCACGCTCAATCAATAACGTACCCGCTAAAAGGCCTGCATAAAAGGCACTCGCCAACCAACTCGATAGGTTACTGTCTAGGCCGTATTCAGATAGCATTAATGGCAATGAGCTCATTAGGTAGCCTGAAGCGATCGCGTAGAAAGACAGTGCAATAACTGGAACGGTTATGCGAGTTGTTGGTTGGATGTTGTCCAATGCAGGAGCCTCCGAAAGTGTGAGAAACGATGAATTTTCCGCGACTATGGGGGAGAAACTGAATTGGGTAAAACGAATAAAAATGGTCGTTAAGATAAAAGAAATTTGTCGACCAGCGAAACTAAAATACCGTTGTAATATTTGGTGATTTCATGAGATTTTATGTGGTCAAAAAGCCGTTAAGCCCTTGTTCATTGGCTATTTAATTGAGAGGGTGAAAACGAATCTATTTGTAGTGTTGAAATTAGATTTGAAGTGCAGTTTACGATAAGAGCGCTTCTTTTCGGTATTGACGTGGTGAGCTTCCACTCCATTTACGAAATGCGTGACGAAAGTTGGCGCTGTCGGAAAAGCCAACACGCTCAGAAATCTCTTCAATGCTCATTTTTGTCGACGAAAGATAGTGTCGAGATAGATGAAAGCGAACGTGGTCGAGTATCTTCTGGTAGCTGGTATCGGCTGCTTTAAGATGACGGCGCAGTGTGCGGGAAGACATCCCCAGTTCTGACGAGATTGATTCTATCGATGGGTAACTTCCTGGTCTCTCAAGCAACATTTGCGAGACCTTTTCTTTAAGGCTGGTGGACGCACTAACTTTTGCCAACATGTCATCACATGATTTAAGACACATCTGCAGCGTAATGGTATTGGCCGTAGGGAGAGGCGAGTACAAGCTGGTTGCATCAAACTGCCATTCAAGGCGGTCACTGTTAAATTCAACAGGGCAACGGAATACCTTTGTATAAAGGTCACCGTACTCTGGCTTCGGGTAAGGGAAGCGGATCACTTGTGATGGAAAGGGCTGTTGCAGCACTTCTTCACACAGGCTTTGGATCGCCGCAAACCAATATTCGCAACAAAATGGCAGTAGAGAGTCCAAGTCGATCAGCTGTTCCGCTCTAAAGTACCCAACGTTATCCTCTACCGACATGGTTTTTCTGAGTACTGGACCAGCAAGTTGCAGATATTTAAATCCAATTAGCAAAGCATCTAATAGAGTTTCGCTACTGAATACTGCATAACCTAGAACACCGAAGTCACTAAACCGAGCTTGTTGGCCAACTCTTAACCCTAAACCGCCTTCATCAGTATTTGCCAGTGCATTGCTAAACACCGCCAACTTTTGCGCCAACGTAATGTGCGTGTCTGGCGTGTTTAGCTGAAGATCATCAATGTTACTGCCTTCCAACAACGCTTCAATATTAAGCGCGGGTGACATATAGCGATGCAGTAGTTGAAGATCAAGAATACCGAATGCTTGCATATCGGGTTCGTAGACTGCGGTGTATTCCATAGGATGCCTCTTGTTGAATATCGTCATATTAACCGAACTTTTAACATTTACGCCTATTGCTTGTTCTCACTTTCCTAAGCTTGTTCAAACTTTTGCCTTATGTGTGCAAGGTTTTACAAGGTCTTATTGAACTGTGTCCGAATATCACCGGTTTTTGTCTTTTTGAAACCTGTTCGATATGTTATCAAAATGTTGTAATTTAATGGGTTGCACATCGGGGCGTCTCAAACATTTTGCTCAATAAATACTTTTACCTACATGACACGCCAATGTGCAGGCTCGTGATGACAAGAAAGACACTTATTACAACGATTAGAACGTCTACGGTGACCGTCACAAACAGGTCTTAGCCGCATAAGGAGATCATTGATGCACAATCTTGCTGTTAATTTGGAGCGTAGCGCTTCGCTTTTTCCAACTAAAGCCGCTCTGCGTATGGGATCGGATGAAATCAGCTTTTCTCAGTTAGAACAACTTTCTGGAAACGTGGCTGCTAACTTGAAAAGACTTGGGTTGCAGAAGGGAGATAAGGTCGCATTGTCATGCCCGAACGTGACTTACTTTCCGATAGCCTACTACGGGATTCTAAAAGCGGGCTGTGTAGTCGTGCCTTTGAACGTGCTATTTAAGGCCAGAGAGATCGCTTATCACCTTAATGACTCGGACGCGAAAGCCTATTTATGCTTTGAAGGCAGTGAAGAGCTTCCGATTGGACGCTATGGTTTACAAGGTTTTGAGCAGGTAAATCACTGTGAACATTTTATCAAGATGCCTATTCCAATAAGTGCAGGCATTAGTCCGGAAAGAAATGAGCAGTATGAGTCAATAGCCGATTGGTTAGAACAACCTTTGGATTCGTTTGAGTCTGTAGCGTGTCATGGCGATGATACCGCGGTAATTCTATATACGTCAGGTACCACAGGCCAGCCGAAGGGCGCTGAGCTTTCACACACCAACATGCAAACCAATGCGATGTCGTCACAGTATCTGATGCGATTGGAATACAGTGATACTACAATGGCCACACTTCCTCTGTTTCACAGTTTCGGTCAAACCGTCATGATGAACGCGAGCGTGTTGACGGGGTCTACCATGGTCTTAATTCCACGCTTCGAGCCATCACTAGTGATCGAGCAGATCATTAGCCATAAAGTCAGTGTCTTTGCTGGCGTTCCTACCATGTATATCGCACTGCTCAGAGCGGGAGAAGAATCTCCTGATGCTTCTGAAAAAACAAGCAAGCGTTCTGAGCAGGTCAAACACAGCTTAAGGCTTGGTGTGTCTGGTGGTGCTTCGATGCCACTTGAGGTCATTCGTCAGTTTGAATCTCGCTTTGAATTACCGGTACTTGAAGGATACGGGCTATCTGAAACGGCACCGGTCGCGACTTTCAATCACATTGATGGTGATCGTCTCTCGGGCAGTGTTGGTCAGCCGCTGTGTGGTCACCTTATCAAGATTACTGATGTGCAAGGCAACTCGGTGGCAATGGGACAGTTGGGTGAAGTCTGTATTAAGAGCCCAAGCGTTATGAAAGGCTACTATCAACGACCTGAAGCAACGGCAGAAGCGATCCGAGATGGTTGGTTTTTAACAGGCGATATCGGACGTGTCGATGAGCACGGGAACTTGTTCATTGTTGACCGTGTGAAAGATATGATCATCCGAGGCGGTTACAACGTTTATCCGAGAGAAATCGAAGAAGTATTGATGTGTCACCCTGATGTGGAAATGGTGGCAGTAGTGGGTGAGCATCATGAGCAGCTAGGTGAAGAGATCCACGCCCACGTGGTGCTGCACGAGCATACACAATGTGATAGCAAAGCCTTGATGGCTTGGTGTCGTGAGCAACTCGCGGATTACAAATATCCTCGTAAGGTGTTCATTCGTAGTGCGTTACCCATGACGGCAACTGGTAAAATCTTGAAGAGAGAGTTGCACCCTCTAGAGGTCGCGGAGGCAATCAATGGATAACTATGACTTTATTATCGTTGGCGGTGGCTCCGCTGGCTGTGTGATGGCTTCTCGATTGTCTGAAGATCCAAATACGACCGTTTGTTTGTTGGAGGCTGGTGGCAAAGATACGAGCCCATTTATCCATACTCCTGTGGGTGTTGTAGCAATGATGCCAACCAGACTCAATAACTGGGCGTTCGAGACCGTAGAACAACCTGGCTTAAATGGTCGTAAGGGCTATCAGCCGAGGGGGAAGACACTCGGTGGCTCTAGCTCTATTAATGCCATGATGTACGCCCGTGGTCATCGTTATGACTACGACACATGGGAAAGTTTAGGTAATGCAGGGTGGGGCTATGAGTCGTGCCTGCCTTACTTTAAGAAAGCTGAGAATAACGAAGTCCACCGAGATGAGTATCACGGCCAAGGCGGTCCTCTGAATGTGGCGAACCTTAGGTCGCCAAGCCCAATGTTGGAGCGCTATTTAACTGCGTGTGAATCGATTGGTGTCCCTCGCAATGAAGATATAAACGGTGCCGCTCAGTTCGGTGCAATGCCGACTCAGGTTACTCAGTTGAATGGTGAACGATGTAGTGCGGCTAAGGCCTACTTGACGCCAAATCTATCTCGTCCAAATCTCACCGTGGTGACCAAAGCAACCACACATAAGGTCTTGTTTGAAGGTAAGAAAGCGGTTGGGGTTGAATACGGCTCGAATGGTAAGTGTTATCAGATCCGATGCACCAAGGAAGTCATTTTGTCGGCTGGGGCTTTTGGGTCTCCCCAGTTGCTGTTGCTATCGGGCGTCGGTTCTAAAGATGAGTTGGCGGTTCATGGCATCGAGCAAGTTCATGAGTTACCGGGAGTGGGCAAGAACCTGCAAGATCATATCGACTTGGTTCACTCATATAAATGCAGCGAAAAGCGCGAAACGTTCGGTATTTCATTGCAAATGGCATCTGAAATGACCAAAGCTTTGCCCTTATGGCACAAAGAGCGTCGCGGAAAAATGAGCAGCAACTTTGCTGAGGGCATTGGTTTTCTTTGTTCTGAAGATCATATCGCCGTGCCAGATTTAGAGTTTGTATTTGTGGTTGCAGTTGTCGATGACCATGCGAGGAAAATTCATACCAGTCATGGGTTTACCTCACATGTCACTTTACTTAGGCCAAAAAGCCATGGCACCGTAACACTGAATAGCACCAATCCTTACGATCCGCCTAAGATCGACCCTGCGTTTTTCAGTCACCCTGAAGACATGGAAATAATGATTAAAGGGTGGAAAAAGCAGTATCAAATGCTAGAGAGTGAAGCGTTTGATGATATCCGTGGTGATGCTTTTTATCCTGTCGATGCTAGTGATGACAAGGCGATTGAACAAGATGTCCGTAATCGTTCAGATACCCAGTACCACCCTGTGGGAACCTGTAAAATGGGGCCTAGTAGTGATTCTTTAGCCGTGGTGGATAAAGATCTTAAAGTCCATGGTTTGAATAACTTAAGAGTCATTGATGCGTCGATTATGCCGACCTTAGTTGGGGCTAATACCAATGCGCCAACCATAATGATTGCTGAGAAAGTCGCTGATCAGATTAAAGATCAATATCGCTTGGTTAAGGAAGATGGTGCACACAAGCAAGGCGCGAATGAGAGCGCAAAACACGAAATGATTGGCTAGAAGAACATATTAGAGATAACAGGTGGATTACAATAGGTTAGGGAGCCTTATCCTTTAAGGTTCCTTAACCTATTTTGTTTGTTGATTACTGAAAGAATCGAAACAAACTTACTTAGCTAGAGCTTGATTAAGCCATTGATCAAATTGACCTTTTGGTAACGCGCCGTTGATCGTGTCGACACGTTTACCATCCTTAAATACCATCACAGTAGGAATGCTTCTGATTTGGTACATCGCGGCTAGCTGCTGCTGAGCTTCGGTATCGATCTTAACGAATCGAACATCTCCAGAACGTTCTTTGGCAACGTCGCTGAACACAGGGGCGAAGCCCACACAAGGGTTACACCATGTTGCCCAGAAATCGACAACCACAGGCTGTGAACTGTTCAAAATAGATTGGAAGTTCAATGACGTGCCTTCGATTGGCGCGCCATCTAGTAATGCGTTTTTGCATTTACCACAAGTTGGACTTTCTGAAATTCGTTCTGAAGGAACTCGGTTTACGCCACCACAAGAAGGGCAACGTGTGTTGAATGTAGACATAACTTTCTCTTTTTATTGCAACTCCGTGTCTAACGCGATTTACGAATCACGTACGGAACGCTTATACTGTTTAAAACAAGAATACGATACTTAAATAAAAACAAACAATAAACAGGTAAATGATGACAAAATTTTACGCCGAAATTACTGGCTGGGGAAAGTGTCTGCCACCAGCCGTGCTGTCCAATGATGATTTAAGCACTTTCATTGATACGTCTGACGAGTGGATTCGTACTCGAACTGGTATCGAAAACCGTCGTATCAGTCATGTAAATACCTCTGAACTAGCAACTGTTGCTGCTCAACACGCAATGGCGTGTGCTGGTTTAACAGCCGAAGATATCGATCTTGTGATCGTAGCGACGTGCAGTCCAGACTCTCTTATTCCAAATACTGCGTCTAAAGTTCAACAGAACCTAGGCATCAAGAGTGCAGCGGCTTTTGACCTTAATGCGGCGTGTACAGGCTTCATCTACGGTGTTGAAACTGCAACTCGATTGATTCAGGCGGGCAACTACCGCAATGCGATCGTTGTGGGCGCAGAGCGTCTATCATTCTTCATCGATTGGACCAAGCGTGATACAGCGGTTCTATTTGGTGATGGCGCTGGCGCTGTGGTTCTATCGCGTACTGAAGAGCAAGTTGGCCTACAAGAAGCGCAAATCGGTTGTGACGCCGAAGGTCGTGACATTCTAGCAGTACCAAAATTTGGTACTTCAATGGATCGTTTTGCGGCTGACAACGGCTACTGGGACTTTGATTTCGTAGGTAAAGAGATCTTCAAACGTGCGGTTAAAGGCATGGGCGCTGCAGCGCACACAGTGTTGAGCCGTACTGGCATCTCAACGGACAACATCGATGTTGTGATTCCACACCAAGCAAACATCCGAATTATTCAAACTCTGTGTGACATGGCGGGTATTGAGCGCGATAAGGCGTTTGTGAACATTCAAAACTATGGCAACACGTCGGCTGCGACTGTGCCAATTGCATTGTGTGAATCGTTAGAGCAAGGCTTTGTTAAACCGAACTCAAACATCCTTGTGGCGGCATTCGGTGCCGGTTTAACTTGGGGGGCAGGCCATATTAAGTGGGGTAGCCGTGTTGAGCCGTTAGGTCAATCGGACGCTAAGCTTCCAGAAGCAGATAGCTCGGCATTAGAACTTCTAGAGAGAGCCATTTTACACTGTAAAACGCGTCCTAATTCTGAGAATGAGTAGCAGCATGGCGCAAGTTCGTCTTATGACAGAAGCCGACCTCAATGGAGCGGCTTTAGTTCACCAAGCTACTTTTGTTCGACAGCAAAACTCAAAAAAATGGTTACAATGTAACTTAAGTGCTGCGCCACGCTTTCTTAACTTTGTTGCTGAAAGCGATGGCGAGATTGTCGGCTACATTATTTGGGTTCAAAAGAGTGGGTTTAGGCCTGAAGCTGTTTTGGAGCTAGAACAACTTGCTGTGTTACCGAGTGCTCAGGGGCAAGGATTGGGCAAAAAGCTGATTCTAGACTCTTTGCGTCAAGTGAAGCAGAAGCTATCAGAGCAGGGCTCGACACTAAAACATGTATTAGTGACCACCAGAGCAGATAACTTTGCACAAAAGCTCTATCAGTCGACATTGGGCGCAGAAGTCGAAACCACGATTTCAAACCTTTACTCAGCCGATGAAGTGCTTATGATAGCTCGCAATGTAGGTGAACGAATCTGATCGCTGAGTTCTTAGAACCATTATTATCAGCGGCATAACTCGATTAACGTTTTATTAGGGGCTTTCGTGGCCCCTTTGTTATTTCTTAGGAAGTGTTTTGAAGAAAGTTTTAGCAATTGGCTACGTTTGGCCAGAACCGAATTCATCGGCGGCTGGCAGCCATATGATGTCACTTTTACGACTGTTCAAGAGACAAGGTTGGTCCGTTGAGTTCGCAACGCCAGCTCAAGAAACCGAGCATATGATTGATCTTTCTGAAGAGGGCATTACAAGCCAATCTATTCAGCTAAATTGCGATAGCTTTGACCAGTACATCGAAGAGCTGCAACCTGATGTTGTCATGTTTGACCGCTTTATGATGGAAGAGCAATTCGGCTGGCGCGTCGAGAAGGTATGTCCGAATGCCTTTAAGCTACTGGATACTGAAGATTTACAATTCCTACGCAATGCTCGACATGAAGCTGTTAAGAAAGAGACAGAGTTAACGAAAGAGCACCTGTACAGTGACTTGGCGAAACGTGAAATCGCTGCAATCCTGCGCTGTGATCTTTCGTTGATCATCTCAAGTTACGAGATGGAATTGCTCCAAGCCGAGTTCAATATCGATCCCAAACTGCTTCATCACTTGCCGTTCATGGTTGATCTTAATACGTTGCCTGAAAGTACGAAAAGCTTTGAAGAACGTAAGCATTTCATGACGATAGGTAACTTTAGACACGCACCGAATTGGGATGCTGTGCTTCAGTTACAGAAGATTTGGCCGAAGATTCGCAAGCAGTTACCTGATAGTGAACTTCATATTTACGGATCTTATCCGCCGCCGAAAGCAACCGCTTTGCATAATCCAAAAACCGGTTTCCATATCAAAGGTTGGGCGAAAGATGCTCAAGAAGTAATGGAACAGGCGCGTGTTTGTGTTGCGCCATTACGTTTTGGCGCTGGCATTAAAGGCAAGCTGCTTGATGCGATGAAGCTGCAAACTCCAAACGTGACGAGCGAGATCGGCAGTGAAGGCATGTTACCGCAAGGCGAACTGCAATGGCCGGGTGCGGTTGCTGATGATATTGACGAGTTTGTTGAACAAGCTGTCGCACTCTATAAAGATGAAGAGAAGTGGCTTAAGGCTCAAAGTCAATGTCACTCAATTCTTGAAACACACTATGAACAGAATCAGCTGGGCGACAAATTAATCGAGCGATTGATTGCACTAGATTCTGAGCTTAAATCTCATCGACTGAATAACTTCTTCGGTTCAATGCTCAAGCACCACAGCATGGCAAGCACTAAGTACATGTCGCAGTGGATTGCTGAGAAGAACAAGATCAAATAGCTGTTCTTTACCAAAGACAGAATAAATCTTAAGCCCTTAGGTTAACGCCTAGGGGCTTTTTTCATGGGTGAAGCTTCTTGGCTTTAGACACTAGACTTGCAAAACCGAAACATAGTGCCATTACATTAGCATTGACTAATTTATATTTATTAGTAAACTCTAATTTAACTTGTGGTGAGTTAGATTAGAGTTTGTGGATAGGAGAGGTCAGTGATTAGTTTTATACCTTGGGATGCGTTTTTCGGCGGCATGCTGTTAGGCGCGTCGGCAATTATTCTGATGTTGGGCATCGGGCGAGTAGCAGGAATCAGCGGAATCGTTAGTCGTTTATTACCGTCTAGAAAGAATAAAAGCTTAGAATCGGGATCTGAATCCAGCTCGGACACGCGTATTGAGAAAACCGAGAAACATTGGCGACTTGCCTTTGTTGTCGGAATGGTTGTGAGCGGTTGGTTGTTGATTCCTACCGGTTATCAACTCCCTCAATTAGAGGAGATGAACCTGTTGGTAGTTGTTATTGCTGGTCTGTTAGTCGGCTTTGGTACTAAAACAGCGAATGGTTGTACTAGTGGACATGGCATTGTGGGCATGGCGCGTTTGTCTAAACGTTCGATTATCGCAACGTGTGTATTCATGAGTGTGGCAATAGCAACCATGCTTATCAAGAACCTGATAGGGCTGGGGGCATAATGAAAAACTCTTTATTTACTATCGTCGTTGGTTTGCTTGCCGGAATCTTGTTTGGCTCGGGTATGATCATTTCAGGCATGGTAGACCCTAACAAGGTACTTGGATTTTTAGATGTGACAGGCGATTGGGACATAAGCCTGGCATTCGTAATGGGCGGTGCACTGATGGTGTTTGCTCCGTTTTATCACTTAGTCATTAAAAAGCGTGACAAAGCTATTAATGGTGAGCAATTAGATAGCCGAAACAACCCGTTAATCGACAGAAAGCTGATTGTGGGTTCCACAGCGTTTGGATTAGGTTGGGGGCTTGCAGGCTTTTGTCCGGGACCTGCGGTGACGAGTCTCAGTGGCGGTAACCCAACCGTATGGGTATTTATGGTCAGCATGCTGGTGGGAATGTGGCTTGCAGGTCGAACGAATAAAACCTGTTAGGGTAAACCTATCGTGTACTTGATAGGCTTGATATGAGCATTTGAGAGGTTGACTGGCTTTTGAGTAAAAAGCCAGTCAGCCTCTTTTTAGATCTATCTATTGTTTGATGGTCGTTGATACTGGGCAATGGTCACTGAGTTTGTAGTCCAGCACGTCTTGTGTTTTAAATACCTGTTGTTTAGCAGGAGCTGCATTCAATGATTCACTCACCACAATATGATCAATAACAGAGCGGAACTGATGCGTGCGATGGTTGTTGCGGTTAGAGCGTACTTTGCAGTCGGCGCGTGTCTTTCGTGTCGCTAACTGCGCATCAGTATATTGTGTTAACTCTTTCCACATCCAATCTCGTGAGTAGGCGAGGTTATGGTTAAAGTCGCCAAGAATGGCGTAGTCTTCGTTATTGCGCTCTCTCTGCTTTATCCATTTATTCAATTGCTGAGCTTGCTCTTTTAAACGTGAGCAGTCGCGGTTGGACTTATAAGCACCACTGCATCCTGCCTTTAAATGAACAGAGAGCATATGAATGGGTTTAGTCTCTGTTTCTATAACGATATAGCTGGCAAACCTAAGCTTGCTGTTAGAACTCGATTCCAGAGGAAAATCAGCGTAGTCGGTGAGGCTTACTTCTTTACGAACCGCAAACCCAGTGTATTGGTTCACTTCTTTGAACTGGCGGTTGCTGTTCTTAGGTAGCGCCCGGTCAGACATCAATATCTTGTATTGATCACCAGCCACACGCTGAATGGCATTTATGTCATCGACTTCTTGAAACGCAACCACATCGGCGTTTAAGGATTGAAAGTATTCTTCAAGTTTGTCGAAATCAGCTTGATCACGTTTGTCAGAAAACTTATTCACAGCCTCGTTGGTTGATAACCATTCGATATTCCAACTGGATATGGTTAAAGGTTCAGCAATTGCTTGGTTACCGATTAGGCAGCCTAACATTAACCACTTTTGTAGTCGTTTCATCCCAAATATCCCTAAATTTGTCGACCAATATTGATGAGCCGTTATCCTACAACACTTACCAAAAATTCAACTCTTTTTAGCAGTTTTTTTATTGTTACATTGTTTCTTTTCGAGTTGAGAACTAGCGTAATAATATTGAATTGATCTTAGTCAGCGTTCTCTTTTTATTGATCCAAATCAATACTCAAGTTTGGTGGTTCTCGTTAAATACGCCACAATATCTAGTGTTAGTTTAACGGTAAATCGCTCTATATAGTGTGTTTGTGGATAAGTCTGTGAATACCTCAAGAGTAAGGAGAAGTGGTGAAATCAATCGTAATCAAGCGTGATGGCTCAAGAGCTCCATTCAGTAGAGATCGCATCCAGGCTGCAGTGGAAGCAGCATCAGACAAAACCGATAAGGAAATTGCTATTTATGCATTGAATGTGGCATTAGCAGTTGAGTTGAAGCTCGAAGACTACGATGAAGTTCATATCTCTGAAATTCAAACCATGGTCGAGAACGAGCTAATGCAGGGGCCATATAAGTCTCTAGCACGCGCATACATCGAATATCGTCATGATCGCGATATCGCACGTGAAAAGCAAAGTGCGTTAACTCGTGAAATCGAAGGTTTGATCGAAGAAAGCAATGTTGATCTAATCAACGAAAATGCGAATAAAGATGGCAAAGTTATCCCAACTCAGCGTGACCTGCTGGCGGGTATCGTGGCTAAACACTATGCGAAAACTCATATTTTGCCACGTGATATCGTACATGCTCACGAATGTGGTGATATTCACTACCACGATCTAGACTACGCACCATTCTTCCCAATGTTTAACTGTATGCTTATCGACTTGAAAGGCATGTTAACGCATGGCTTCAAGATGGGTAACGCGGAAATCGATACGCCTAAGTCTATCTCAACCGCAACGGCAGTAACTGCACAGATCATCGCACAAGTGGCGAGCCACATTTACGGCGGTACAACGATCAACCGCATCGACGAGGTTCTAGAACCTTACGTAATGGCGAGCTACGAGAAGCATTTATCGTTAGCGAAAGAGTGGGACATTCATAGCCCAGAAGCTTTTGCTATCTCTCGTACTGAGAAAGAGTGCTACGACGCATTCCAATCTCTTGAATACGAAGTAAACACCTTGCACACCGCTAATGGTCAAACACCATTCGTGACGTTTGGTTTTGGTTTAGGTGAAAGCTGGGGCTCGAAACTGATTCAGCAATCAATCTTGAAAAACCGCATTGCAGGTTTGGGTAAGAACCGCAAAACAGCCGTGTTCCCTAAACTGGTATTTGCAATCAAAGATGGCTTGAACCACCAGCCACAAGATCCAAACTACGATATCAAGCAACTGGCACTTGAGTGTGCGTCTAAGCGCATGTACCCAGACATTCTTAACTACGACAAAGTAGTAGAAGTGACAGGGTCATTCAAAACGCCTATGGGTTGCCGTAGCTTCTTGAATACATACGAAGAAAACGGCGAGCTTATCCATGAAGGCCGTAACAACTTAGGTGTTGTGAGCTTGAACTTGCCACGTATTGCGATCAACGCAAAACAAGATATGGCTAAGTTTTACGAGTTGCTTGATGAAAAACTGAAGCTTGCTCGTCGCGCATTGGAAACTCGTATCTCTCGTCTAGAAAACGTGAAAGCGCGTGTTGCTCCAATCCTATATATGGAAGGTGCATGTGGTGTTCGCTTGAAAGCAGACGACTCTATTGCTGATATCTTTAAGAACGGCCGTGCATCTGTTTCTCTTGGTTACATTGGTATCCACGAAGCAATGACTGCTTTATACGGTACTGACGTTCACTTGTACGACGATGGCGAAATGCGTGCTAAAGCGCTTGAGCTGGTGGAGTACATGAAGCGTGAAGTGGAATCTTGGACCAAAGAGACAGGTTACGCATTCAGCCTATACGGCACACCAAGTGAAAACCTATGTAGCCGCTTCTGCAGCATCGATACCAAAGAGTTTGGTGTGATTGATGGTGTAACAGACCGTGGTTACTACACAAACAGCTTCCACTTAGATGTGCAGAAGAAAGTGAACCCATACGACAAGATCGATTTCGAGATGCCTTATCCTGAAATTTCTAGCGGTGGTTTCATCTGTTACGGCGAATTCCCTAACATGCAGAAGAACATCGAAGCATTAGAAAACGTATGGGATTACAGCTACACACGTGTTCCTTACTACGGTACCAACACACCGATTGATGAGTGTTACGAGTGTGGTTACAACGGTGAGTTTGACTGTACAAGCAAGGGCTTTACGTGTCCTAAGTGTGGCAACCATGACTCAACCAAAGTATCGGTAACACGCCGTGTTTGTGGTTACCTTGGTAGCCCAGATGCACGCCCATTTAACTTCGGTAAGCAAGAAGAAGTTAAACGCCGCGTGAAGCATCTTTAATAAGCCCTAAGATCAATAGCTAGCTTATTTAGAAGAGCTAAGTTTCGAAGAAATAAGATTGGTATCGGCGTTATGTCGATACCAATTCATTTGTTTCACTTCTCGCTATTTCTCGAGTTAAACCACTAAGCCATCACGAGTTCTCAATACTGCCTTATGAATTATCATCAATATCACCCAATCGACGTTGTAAATGGCCCCGGAACACGCTGCACCTTGTTCGTATCGGGTTGTGTGCACCAGTGCCGTGGGTGTTATAACCAGTCGACGCAAAGGTTGGATTCTGGGCATTTGTTCACTCAAGAATTACAAGATCACATTATTGCCGATCTGAATGACCCGCGAATCAAACGTCGTGGTTTATCGCTTTCTGGTGGTGATCCTCTACATCCTGCAAATGTATCTGAAGTGCTTAAGCTTGTTCAGCGTGTAAAAGCTGAATGCAAGGGCAAAGATATCTGGATGTGGACGGGCTATGAACTTGGCGAATTGGATGAAAATCAGAAGCAAGTACTAGAATACGTTGATACCTTAATTGATGGGCGTTTCGAGCAAGATAAAGCGGACCCAATGCTGGATTGGCGTGGTAGTTCAAACCAAATTATCCATCGATTCACTGATATCTAAGGCTGTCGTCACTTCGTATTTTTGCAAAACGAAAAAGGGCATCATGGTTAGCGCAATGCAATCAATCAGCCCTTGGGTGTGAGTTCTTTTCGTTTGTTCTAGTAGTTCAAATAAATATTAAGTGGCTAGTTGGTTAGGCTCTTCTATGAGGTTGTTTATCCATTTCTTAGAATGAATCCGCTGGCTAGTCAAAGCTATCTTCGCCAGCTCCTCCAGTAACACAATCATCAACACCCATTCTAAAGACCAGCCAAGCACCAAAGCGGTGAAGTAGGCGAGGGGGATGCCAATCGCCCACTGGCCGAATATGTCGATAAAGATGCTGTAGTTGATGTCCCCACCACTCTTTAAAACACCTCCGATGCCAACCATGTTGAACACTCTCAATATCATCCCTGCCGCCATCACCAAGGCGACGTTGACCGCTGTATCTTTGAGTTCCAGGTGCGTTAAATCGATTAATTGAATAATGGCAGGCTTGGCGATAAAACACAGCAGTGCCAATAGTGTCGCAAGCGCACAGCTTACAAATACATAGCCCCAAGCGGTATTTTCAACACGTTGATAGTTCTTAGCACCAATCTCATTACCAAGGATGATCGAAGCAGCGACGGCAAAACCTAAGAAGGCTGAAATTAAGATACTTTCCACTGGAGATAGCAGTGAGATGATCGCAAGTTCACCAACCCCGATCTGACCTACAATAACGTTGTAAATCAGTATTCCACCAGCCCATGCCGTGTCGTGAATCAGCATAGGAATCGCAATCTTGAAGTACATCTTTCTGTGCTTAGGCAATATTGCATCACGCCAACTCTCAATCGTAGGGAATAGATGCGCGTAATGTTTTCTCGCCATAACAAGCAATGCAATCGTCTGAAAGAATCGAGAAGCCGTGGTGCCAATCGCTGCGCCAACCACGCCAAGTTCTGGAAAGCCAAATAGTCCGAAGATCAGCAGAGCATTGAGAATCGCATTGACGATGATTGCCCAAATACTGATCTTGGTGGGCAATTTGGCTTCACCAACCGATCGCAGTGCGCTTTCTAGCGGCACAACGATTGCCGTACCAATAAGGCTGGCTCCTGTTATCCAAAGGTAATCCGTTGCCAAGCGGATGTAATCAGGGTCTGAGGCCACCACAGACACGACTGATTCAGGAGCCAATGTGTAAATCAAAATAAAAGGGATGATGGCAAAGATAGACAAGGCCCAAGATTGCGACAAGACACGTCGAATCCCATTGAAATCGCCCGCACCAAAATATTGCGAAGCTAGCACACTGACTGCACCGCTGATTCCCGATACCATGATTAGGTTAAAGAAGAAGATACGGTTGCCAACACCAACTGCTGCGGTTGCCGCATCACCAAGCTGATTGACCATGAAAATATCGACTACGCCGAGCAATGAAAACAACATGGTTTGCAGAGACACAGGTAAACCGATGTGCAGTAACTTTTGCCAAAAATCTTTGTCTAAATGACGATATGTCGAGAGCATCGCATTTCCCCTGTCGTGAATATGCGAGAAGTGTATCGGCATTTGTTTTAGCTGTATTGTTCAGGTTAATCACAAACTTTTGCCAAACTATCTACTTTTATGGGTTGGCCAATTGAATGAGTTAACAGTGGTATGAGTGATAAACAAGAACGTTACGACATTTCTGAAAAGACCCATCAAGAGTTTGTCGATCAAAGCCATGTATTGGCATTTGAAGAGCTAGGTATCGTTCAATGTGGGACAGCATCGTGCCGCGATTTCTTTTCTGTTTATCGAAAGAACCAACAAAAACATATGCTGCTGTACACCGTAAGAGGCAAAGGGTGGCTTGAAAGTGAAGGGTGTCGATATATTCTAGAGCCGGGGTCGTGCATTACTGTGCCAGCAGGCGTTGAGAACGGTTTTGGTATTGAAGAAGAAACATGGCAAATAGCGTGGATCTTTCTATCGCCTGATAAACAATGGGAGAATGTCGTTACTGATGAGGTGAGTTACACGTTATCCCCAGCAGCAGAAGTCGTCTCATCTTGCATACATACCTTGCTAAGAAGTATTGCTTTGCCAATTGATTTAGGTGGAGCGATTGCCAATCACAGTGTGGCTCAAATCGAGTTCATGATTAACGCGCCGGTTCCGCAGCAACAATCAAGAAATTTGATTCGTTTGAGACGAGTGTTCGACAGTGTTCAAAAGCAGCTTCACAAAGAGTGGAACGTGCATGAACTGGCAAGCCTGTTTCCGTGTTCAGAACCGCATTTTCATCGCTTATGCCAGCGTTACTATTCGCATGGTCCTATGACACACATCATGCGAATGAGGATGGAGTACGCGGCTCGTTTGTTGAAATCCAGCGATTGGTCCATTCAACACATTGGCGAGATAGTTGGGTATCCGAACGCCGCCAATTTTAGTACTCGATTTAAAGCGTGGTCGGGAATGACACCAAGGCAATTCAAACGTGGTGTCCACAATGAGAACTGAATCGATGTAGGTACGTTTTAACTGGTAAAAGTACAAATGGTTGTTTGAAATTTGCGCTAAATATCGACGTAAAATGACCAAGCTCTGATTACTTATGGTAACTAAGCGCTTCTATTAAAAAATGTTTCTGATTTTACTACGATAATGTTAACGTGAAGTACATTACTTGAATTTCAAAGGGTTGTGACTTTCATGTTTTCACATCTACCAAAACCAACTTTAGATCCAATTCTATCTCTTTCAGTTGCTTACCGCGGCGATACTCGTACTGATAAAGTCGACTTAGGTATTGGCGTTTACAAAAATGACCAAGGCGAAACACCGATCATGAAAGCCGTCTCTATGGCTCAGGATATCGTTGTTGAAACGCAGAAAACCAAAGCTTACGTTGGCCTAGCGGGCTGTGAAGAGTTCAACCAAAGCATGGTTGATCTCCTGCTTAAAGGGACTTCTGCAATGGATCGCGTTGCTGCGATTCAAACACCAGGTGCAAGTGGTGCACTGCGTATGTTGGGTGACTTAATGAAAGTTTCTCAACCAGACACCACAGTTTGGATCTCAAACCCAAGCTACGTTAACCACAAACCTGTAATGGAAGCGGCAGGCTTAAAAGTTCGATACTACAATTACTTCAGTCCTGAAACGAAGCAAGTTGATACCGCAAGAATGTTGGATGACCTTTCAAAAGCGGGTCCATCAGATGTGGTACTACTGCACGGTTGCTGTCATAACCCAACGGGTGCGGATATCGACTTTGAGGCGTGGCAGGAAATTACCAAACTATCGCAGAAAAATGGCTTCTTGCCGTTTGTTGATATTGCTTACCAAGGCTTTGGTGACGGCTTAGAAGAAGATGCGAAAGGTCTTCAGCATATGGCGAACAACGTGGAAGAGATGTTGATTACCACTTCTTGCTCAAAGAACTTCGGTTTGTACCGAGAAAGAACGGGCGCGGCGATTGTGATTGGTAAGAATAGCGAACACGTTGGCAACGCAAAAGGTAAGCTACTGACGCTTGCTCGCTCAACTTACACGATGCCGCCAGATCACGGTGCGGCTTTGGTGAAAACAATTCTTCAGAATCAAGAGCTAACATCGATTTGGAAGCAAGAGTTGAGTGAAATGCAGCAACGTTTGTTAAATCTGCGCCAAAGTTTATGTGATGAATTGCGAAATACTTATAACACGTCACAATTTGATTTCATTGAAAGCCATAAAGGTATGTTTACTGTACTAGGCTTTAAAGAAACTCAAATGAATCAATTACGTGAAGAATATGGCATCTACGGTGTTGGTGACGGACGCATCAATATTGCAGGCCTTTCTGAATCCCATATTCCTTACGTAGCAAAAGCGATAGCCAACGTATCAAAATAGAAGGTGACTGAATGTATAATTGGAAAGCGATTATAATCCTAATGTTAAGTGGCGGTCTGTTTGCTTGTTCAACTACGACTCAAGCGCCAGTTGAACCAGAGCAAAAGCCTCAGGTCGAACAACCAGTAGTTGATGACTCTTCTAAGCCTGACGCAACTGAAGGCGACAAAGTAACGGAACCTACTGAGAAGCCAGAAGAAGTAAAACCAGCTGAACCAGAAGCAAAGCCAAAACCTGAAGAAAAGCCGGTAGCGAAACCTACAAAAACCAGTGATGGTAAATTGATTCTTGGTGAAGAAGAGTGGGTATTTGTTCCAGGTTTGAAAGAAGCGTTTAAAGCACGTGTCGATACTGGTGCGACAACGTCTTCAATCAGTGCGGTTGATATCGTCGATTTTGAGCGTGACGGAAAAGACTGGGTTAAATTCAAGATTGAACATGATGGCATCACAACAGAAGAGATCAGCCTACCTGTAGAGCGTTGGGTGAAGATCAAACAATCTAGCGCTGAAGGCACACAACGTCGTGCCGTGGTTGTAGCTTCTATCCAAATTGGTGACCTAAAAGACAAAACTGAATTTACACTTGCAGATCGAACGCATCTTTCTTTCCCACTTCTTTTGGGAAGAAGCTTCTTTAGAGATGTTGCGGTTGTCGATGTAAGCCAGAAGTACGTTCAGAAGAAAGTGACTAAATAGACTTAGCTTCTGTTGATTCAGACTTGTTCTGAGACTTTCACTTTTGGAAAATTGAATCCCTGCTAATTGAATTAGCGGGGATTTTTTCGTTTTACGGTCTAAAATCTTAGTAAATATCGTTAATTCGGCTCTGTTCGTCATCAGGTTACTGTTTAGCCTCGACAACGTGATCCAGATCTCTATATAATCCGCGCTTCGTTTTTGTTTAATCCATACTTTCGTAGTCCTTATTTAGGTTTATTCAGTGACCTAATAACGATCTATCCAGTACACGCTTAGGAATTACTTCTTTGATATCTACCGCGAACATCACAATGCAATTTGGCGCAGAGCCTTTGTTTGAAAACATCTCCGCTAAATTTGGTAACGGCAATCGCTATGGTTTGATCGGCGCCAATGGTTGCGGCAAATCGACGTTCATGAAAATCCTAAGTGGCGCATTAACGCCAAGCTCGGGTAACGTTTCAATCACTCCAGGAGAAAAGCTGGGCGTATTGAGCCAAGATCAGTTTGCTTTTGAGCAGTACAGCGTAATCGACGTTGTGATCATGGGCGACAGAAAGTTATGGGAAGTAAAGCAAGAGCGTGACCGTATTTACTCTTTGCCTGAAATGAGCGAAGAAGACGGTATGAAAGTGGCAGAGCTTGAAAGCGAGTTCGCTGAAATGGATGGCTATACAGCGGAAAGTCGTGCTGGAGATATTCTTATTCAAGCGGGTATTGAAGAAGAGCTTCATTTTGGCCTGATGCAGCAAGTGGCTCCAGGTTGGAAACTGCGTGTGCTTTTGGCACAAGCATTGTTTGCGAACCCAGACATTCTGTTACTTGATGAACCGACCAACAACTTGGACATTCACACCATCAACTGGCTTGCTGAAGAGCTAAACCAGCGTAAATGTACAATGATCATCATTTCGCACGATAGACACTTCCTGAACTCGGTATGTACGCACATGGCGGACATCGATTACGGTGAACTTCGCATCTACCCAGGTAACTACGAGTACTTCCTAGAAGCATCGGGTTTACGTCGTGAACAACTTCTGGCTTCTAATGCGAAGAAAACGGCAGAAATAAACGAACTGCAAGACTTCGTAAACCGTTTTGGTGCCAATGCATCAAAAGCGAAGCAAGCGAGTTCTC
Source organism: Vibrio sp. T3Y01 (assembly GCF_013114525.1). Lineage (NCBI taxonomy): Bacteria > Pseudomonadati > Pseudomonadota > Gammaproteobacteria > Vibrionales > Vibrionaceae > Vibrio > Vibrio sp. T3Y01. The sequence continues at coordinate 51,486 of NZ_VTXJ01000027.1, forward strand.
GTGCCAAGAAGATGGAAAAGATCACCCTTGATGAAGTGAAGTCTTCGAGCCGTATGAGCCCATCAATTAACTTCGGCGAAGGTAAAAAGCTGCATCGTCAAGCGCTTGAGCTTCAAGAGCTAGGCCACGGTTTCGAAGGCGAGACGCTATTTGCTGGTGGTAATTTGTTACTTGAGGCGGGTACGCGCCTTGCGGTTATCGGTGAGAACGGCGTAGGTAAAACCACTTTACTACGCTGTCTAGTTGGTGAATTGGAGCAAAACCAAGGTATCGTAAAATGGTCTGAAAACGCATCAGTCGGCTACTGCCCGCAAGATAGCAGCGCAGACTTTGACAACGATTTGAGCATATTCGATTGGATTTCACAGTGGCGTACAGCGAAGCACGATGACTTAATGGTGCGTGGCATTCTAGGTCGTCTGCTGTTTACTGCTGATGACGCAAACAAGAAAGCACGTAACTGTTCTGGTGGTGAGAAGAACCGTCTGCTATTTGGTAAGCTAATGATGCAAGACATCAATGTTCTTGTGATGGACGAACCAACGAACCACATGGATATGGAAGCGATCCAAGCGCTAAATGATGCGCTGAAGGTTTATCCAGGTACGCTTATTTTTGTGAGTCACGACCGTGAGTTTGTATCTTCACTGGCAACACACATCATTGATGTGAAAGACCAGCAATTAGTGAGTTTCCAAGGTACTTATGAAGAGTACCTAGATCATCAGAAAAAGATGCTGATGGTTAACCTGTAACAGTCACTATGCAAGACTGATTGAGGTAGGTGAACTGATACTATTGGTTCATCACCAGAAGAAAATAAAGCCCCCGAGCACCGTTGTGTTCGGGGGCTTTTTGTTAGCTAGTACTAATGATCTTATTAGTACTTGAACAACTGAACTTGGGTATTCAACTGTTGGGCGATGCCACGTAATTCTTCTGAAAGGTGGCGCGAGTTATCGGCTTCCGTCGACATCTTGTCTGACACATCATTAACTAATTGGATGTTTTTGCTTACTTCGCCAGTCACGGTTCTTTGCTCAGATGCCGCATTTGAGATGTGTGACGCCATATCAGAGATCTGCTGGATCGATGTTGCGATCTCTTCAAGCGCTGTGGTGGCATTGTTCGCATCATCAACACTAGATTGAGCTAAGTCTTGGCTACGCTGCATTGATTCAACGGCACTAACACTGTTTTTCTGCAGAGTCTCAATCATTTCACGAATCTCATCAGTAGAGCTGTGAGTGCGTTGAGATAGCACGCGTACTTCATCTGCAACCACTGCGAAACCACGACCTTGTTCACCAGCACGTGCCGCTTCAATCGCTGCATTAAGTGCAAGTAGGTTAGTTTGCTCTGCGATGTCTGAAATTGTTGAAAGGATCGCGTTAATGTCTAGGGCATTCTTTTCAAGCTCTTGAATGATGCCCGATGCATTTTCTACCTGTTGTGCAAGGTTAGTGATTGAATCTTGATTACGAATAATCACACGCTTGCCTTGCTCACAGTTTTCAGTAGAACTGATCGCTGAATCTGCTGTCATCTGTGCGTTGTTTGCCACTTCCTCAGCCGTTGCCGACATCTCGTGAACTGCGGTTGCGATTTGCGAGATCTCATGCAGTTGAACTGTTAGGCCATCGCTCGTTTGGCGAGCAACATTGGTACTGACTTCAGATTGCTCGTTCAATTGGCTAGAAGAGTCTGCGATATCACGGACAATTTCTTGTAGCTTAGCGATGAACGCATTCACGTGATGAGCCAGTGTGCCAATTTCGTCCTTGCTGTTGACGGTAATACGTTGGGTTAAATCACCATCGCCTTTAGATAGTGCTTCCATTGCTGAACTTAACGTTGTTAGGGGGGCGAGTGCTTTCTTAATGACAAACATTGCCACAAATGCAATAACGGCAAGCTGAATCAGGCCAAAGATGGCCGATTGGCGAAGCAACGAGCGGTAAGAAGCAAAAGATTGGGATTTATCGATAACGACAGTGAAGTACCAGTCGGTATGAGGAACTTTTTTCGCTGAAAGCAGAGACTCCGCGCCGTCGATGCTCATCTCCTCAAAACCCGGATCTTGAGATAGCGATTTGATCTTATTCGCTGAGAGGTTTTGTGAGACGTTAGCAACTGATTTAAGCGTAAGGTCACGGTCTCTGTGGGCAACAATTTTACCATTTCCATCGACAAGGAATGCGTAAACGCCTGGCTGCTCAATGCTTACAACATCGTTAATCAACGTATTTAGGTTAAGATCTGCGCCAATAACACCTGAATACCCGTTGGTATTGAAAGGGCTGGCAATGGTCACGACAAGGTCATTGGTTGCCACATCGACGTAGGGTTCTGTCACTACTGTTTTGCCTGTAGACATTGGTACTTTGTACCAGTCGCGAGTGCGAGGGTCATAACCTTCGGGTACGGGCAAATCGACACCTTGTAGGAAACGGCCGTCAGAAAGTCCAGCATACGCAATTTGGAATCGACCTGCGTTAGTACTTTGGGTGAAATAGCTTTTTGGATCGTCCGTGTATTTGAACGCGTCTTTCGCTGCATTTACAACGTTAATACGACCTTCTATCCACTTTTCAATTCCAGAAACATTGGCCTCGGTAAGCGTGGTCGAATATTGTTGGATAGAACGGTAAGTTTCGTTCAACAGTTGCTTGCCAGTGATATAAGTTTGAATCATCGTCATGGCGAAGATAATGACAACAAACATCAACGTTAGTTTGTTCTTAATAGAAATGCTGCTTACACCCATTAAGGTACTCCATTTTCAGCAAAATTTTCGCAAAGAGTATCAGTACGCCATATTGCAGTAAAGCTGTTTTATCAATTGGCATTTATTAATAATTTAATTGTATAAAAGGTACTAGAGCGGTTGTGATTGGATGGCCCAAATCAAGAATAGAACGCAGCGTGTCGTGAAGCTGTTTGTATAAAACTGATGGTAAAAGATGAGAACGAAAAAAGGCTAACAGGTAAAGAACCCATTAGCCTTAAAATCATGCTGTAAATGAATAATCAATAAGAATTAGCCACTTACATTAGGGGGTATAGTGAGCTTAGAAGCCGAATCGAGCAGACATTAACAGCTGATGTCCGTATGTACCGTTATTGCGCATATCTAGACCAACAGACAGTTGTTCTGTTGAATGGAAACGGGCACCAATACCCACGATTGAGCGAGTATCATCATTGTCGATCAGCTGACCAAGGCGAGCGTTAACTTCAACGTTTGCCATTAACCACGCTCTTAAGCCTAGGTTAATTTCAGTCTTGATGTGGTTGTCGTCATTGCGCTCAATGTTGTGAAGTAGCATTTGGCCAGTCACATCAGCAAATTGACTAATTGGACCGTTAAAACCCATACCGACAGCAGCATCCCAATCACTTTCAAATTCTGAATCGATGCGAGCCACAAAGTGTGAGTTCTGAGTAAACATGGTTGTGACTTCACCACCGAAAGTACTAGGGCTGGTACCCATGCGCAGCTCGAATGTGTTGTAGTTAAAGTTGTTTGCAGACGCAGAGAATGAACACAGTGCAGCTAGTCCTAAAAGGACAGTCTTGTTAGTGCAACCTAGCATGGTGACTCCATATAAATGTATTTTGCGGCAGTATAATACAAAAAAGCCTGCAATATGCAGGCCAATTTATTTGAAGTCGTTAGTTTTATATTTGTCGGTTATAGAATTTGGATGTGGTCAACCTCGATTTCCGGTGTTTTGCCACCTTCGTATTCACCGAAGATACGTACTTTGGTATCTGCTGTTAACGGTTGTGCTAGACGGATATCGTCGTCCAGTTCAATTTGAATTTCGCTCTGGCCGTCAGAGAAGATAAATGTGTCGTTCTTAAGTTGACGAACAATCTTGCCGTCTACAATCGCGTCTTGCTCAGAAAACATGCTTGTGTCTGCAAGTAGGGTCGCTACAGAAACGGTTTCAATAGGTCCTGTGTAAGCAATCGGGCTCTCGTGCTTGTTACCTTTGTGGTCACCAGCCATTGCGAAAGTTGGAGCAAGAATAATAGTGGTTGCGATAGCTAATACAGTTTTTTTCATGGTGAATCCCTTAATGTTGTTTGTTAGTTGAAACGTTTTGTTTCGATGAGGCTATTAAACAACACTCGGTTTGAATCTAGAGTGAGTAACACATTCATTTTCCATTCATTTTATTGAGCATCGAGTCGCCAATGACGTTAAGATGGTTAAAGAGAAGTATTGCCTGCGGGCTGAGAAATTAAGGATTTAAGTACGAATGCGAGCACCATTGAACGCCCTTATGGTTCAGGGAACCACATCAGATGCCGGAAAAAGTGTATTGGTGGCAGGTTTATGCCGTGTTTTGGCTAGGAAAGGCATTAAAGTGGCACCTTTTAAGCCACAGAACATGGCTTTGAATAGTGCCGTGACCAAAGACGGCGGCGAAATTGGCCGCGCTCAAGCCGTTCAGGCACAAGCTTGTAATATTGAACCTTCAGTGCACATGAACCCTGTATTGCTTAAACCCAATTCTGATACTGGCGCTCAAGTGATTCTGCAAGGGCGCGCATTAAGTAACATGGAGGCTACGGGCTACCATGATTATAAGAAAGTCGCGATGAATACAGTAATCGATTCTTTTGATCGACTTTTGGATGAATACGAAAGCGTGATGATCGAAGGGGCGGGAAGTCCTGCAGAAATCAACCTTCGCGAGAATGATATCGCGAACATGGGATTCGCTGAAAAGGCAGATATCCCAGTGATTATTGTGGCTGATATTGACCGTGGTGGTGTATTTGCGCACCTGTATGGCACATTAGCTCTGTTATCTGAATCTGAACAAGCTCGTGTAAAAGGGTTTGTGATTAACCGTTTTAGAGGCGATATCGCGCTGCTTCAGTCGGGCCTTGATTGGCTAGAAGAGAAAACGGGCAAGCCTGTAATAGGTGTGTTGCCATATCTGCATGGCTTTAATTTGGAAGCTGAAGATGCCATTACCTCCGCTCAAGAATCCGATGGAGAGGCTAAGCTAAAAGTCGTGGTACCTGTTCTAACACGAATCAGCAACCATACGGACTTTGATGCGTTGAGACTTAATCCTTCAATTGATCTTCGTTACGTCGGTAAAGGTGAGCGTTTGAACAACGCTGATTTGATCATCTTACCGGGTACTAAGTCAGTAAGAGCCGATTTGGATTATTTGAAGCAGCAAGGTTGGGACAAAGACATTCAGCGTCACCTGCGTTTAGGTGGCAAAGTGATGGGCATATGTGGTGGTTATCAGATGCTCGGTAATCTTATCCACGATCCTGATGGCGTTGAAGGCGAGCCGGGAAGCAGTGAAGGGTTAGGGTACCTTGATGCTGAAACCACGTTAACGCAACAGAAAACGTTAACGAACGTGTTTGGGAATTTAAGCCTAAATGGAAAGTCAGCACCAGTAAAAGGGTATGAAATTCACGTAGGTAGGACTGATGTCAATGAAATAGCATTACCGGTTCAGTTAGAATCTGGCAACCTTGATGGCGCGATAAACTCAGACAACTCGATATTTGGTACCTACTTGCACGGTGTATTGGATAACAGCGATGCGTTATCCCTGATTTGTGAATGGGCAGGTGCTAATGAAGTAGCAGCGATTGACCACGAACAACTGAAAGAGTTGGGTATTAATCGAATCGCCGATGCCATCGAAGAGCACTTAAATCTTGACCTGCTTTGGCCTGAGCTGAAACAAACTGACCAAGAAATTAAAAGAACAACAGATAAGTGAGAGCAATGAAAAAACTAGTCATTCTTTTAGCGGTAGCGTTAACCACCTCATTGAGTCCTGCTCATGCTTTGGCTGCCGAGAAACTCCGTGTCTATGCGGCATCATCTATGACTAATGCGGTGAATCTGTTAGTTGAAGAGTTTGAGAAAAACCATTCTGTTGACGTTATTCCTGTCTATGCCAGCACATCTTCATTGGTACGACAGATCGAAAGAGGTGCACCAGCAGACATCTTTATCTCGGCAAATGAAAAATGGATGACTCATCTTGTCGATCGAAACTATGTTTCTAGTGACAATGTCACAAATCTTTGTGAGAACGAGCTTGTGCTAATCTCTCCAAAGGAAGATTCAATTTCATTTGATATTTCAAAAGGTGAGCAGTGGTCTAAACTTCTTGATAATGAAAGGCTTGCAGTTGGCAACACCATGTCGGTTCCTGCTGGTATCTATGCGAAAGAAGCGCTAGAAAAACTGGCTGTTTGGGATGAGGTCAAGACACGATTAGCACCAAGTAATAACGTTCGTATGGCATTGGCATTGGTAGAGCGCAATGAAGCTAAGCTCGGTATTGTTTACAAAACGGATGCGCTATTATCTAAGGAAGTGAGTCTTGTATCGACGTTCCCGGTAGATTTGCATACACCAATACGTTACCCTGTAGCGAAACTGAGTGACCAAGCGGTTGCTCAGGAGTTCTATACTTTCCTTAGTAGCGAGCAAGCGAAGGACATTTTGAACAGTTTTGGTTTTGAAGTGCGTTAAATGATGTACCTATCGGAATACGAATACCAAGCTTTAATGCTTAGCTTGAAAGTGGCTGGATTTGCTATCCTATGGCTGATCCCAATCGGGATTGGCCTCGCGTGGCTGCTTGCAAAAAAGCAGTTTGTGGGAAAAAGCATTCTAGAGAGTATTGTTCACCTACCTTTGGTGTTGCCTCCAGTGGTGATTGGCTATTTGTTGCTGGTGATGATGGGTAGACAAGGCATTATCGGCTCTTGGCTGAATGAGGTGTTTGGTATCGTATTCAGCTTTAGTTGGAAAGGCGCGGCATTAGCCTGTGTCGTAGTAGCACTGCCATTAATGGTTCGTTCAATTCGTTTAAGCTTAGAAACGGTCGACAGTAAATTGGAAGAGGCGGCCGCCACATTAGGCGCTTCACCAGTCAGAGTATTCTTTACTATCACCTTGCCTTTAATGATCCCTGGGATCATTACGGGAACCATGCTTTCATTTGCGCGAAGCCTTGGTGAGTTTGGTGCTACGATCAGCTTTGTATCCAATATCCCGGGTGAAACTCAAACCATTCCACTGGCTATGTATACCTTTATTGAAACTCCAGGTGCTGAAATGGAAGCCGCACGCCTGTGTGCAATTTCTATTGTGATAGCGCTAGGTTCATTGATGTTGTCTGAATGGTTAAACAGAAAGTCGGCACAACGCTTGGGAGGTAATGCATGAGTGCTTTGATCCTCCAATACCAACAGCAGCTTGGTGAAACCTTCTTCGATATCGACTTAGAACTGCCAAGCCGTGGTATCACGGCGATCTTTGGTCGCTCTGGGGCGGGTAAAACCTCTTTAATCAATGCCATTAGTGGCCTTAAACAGCCAGATAAAGGTTTGATCAGTGTGTCGGGGACAACCTTGTTCGACAGTGTACAAGGGATTAACTTGCCAACGCATAAGCGCAATGTGGGCTATGTGTTTCAAGAGTCACGATTGTTCCCTCATATGAAGGTATCGGCGAATCTTAAATACGGTGTTAAAGGCACAGATAAAGCGCACTTTGATCAGATCGTGTCTCTGCTTTCATTAAACTCGTTGCTAGATCGTTATCCGGCTAGTTTATCTGGCGGAGAGAAGCAGCGTGTGGCAATTGGCCGAGCTCTGTTATCTAAGCCAAGCATTTTGTTGATGGATGAGCCATTGGCATCTCTTGATTTACCTAGAAAGCGTGAAGTGATGCCGTTTCTGGAGAACTTATCCGAGACCGTACAAATTCCGATTATTTACGTCACTCACAGCCTCAACGAAATCTTACGATTGGCGAATCACTTGGTCATCATTGACCAAGGTAAGGTAGTGTCGTCTGGTGTGACCGAACAGGTATGGGCGTCACGTGCGATGCAGCCTTGGCAGTCTTTCTCAGAGCAAAGCTCACTGTTTGAAGCGAAACTGGCAGAGCACAACGACGATTACGCTTTGTCTCGTTTAATGCTCGGAAAGTCTACGTCTTTGTGGGTTCAGAAAGTGTCGAGTGAGATTGGGGCTACCGTAAGGCTTCAGGTTAGGGCAAATGATGTCTCGATCACGCTAGAGGAGCCAAAAGGCACTTCAATCCGTAACATTCTTCCTGTGTCGATTAAAAGCGTAGAGACGCATCAACAAGGGAGCAATAAGCAGAGTGTGGCGGTTGAGTTGGAATTGGAGCCTGGCTGTTATCTATGGGCAACCATTACATCTTGGGCATTGGATGAGCTTGGCCTTAAAGTCGGCCAGCAAGTATTTGCCCAGATTAAGGGCGTGAGTGTAGCTCAAAGAGACATTGCCGTTACTCATTAAAAGTTAACGCGACTTGTCTGCTTTGGAGTTCTTGTTTAGAAGATATTGGCTTTAGATTAGGTAAAACTCGATCTTGATTCCATGAGTGGGAACATGCGTCATTTTTATACGGTATAAACTTCGGTTTTGAGCCACACTGTATGAGTGCAAAGTCATATTATTTGCACAGCACAAGAGCGGCGTGAAGTATTGATGAATCGCAGATAAGCGACCAATAGAAAAAGCAGTGGGTATAAAAAAGCCGCTTGTTTAAAGCAACAGGCGGCTTAGCATCAGTATCACTGTTTGCGTTCAACCTAATCTAAGGTTGAGCAATGGCTTATTTAGTGAAAACTTCTTTAAAATCACGCTTCAAGATAGCATCACGACGAGCTTTCTTGATTTGTTTAACCATGTCTTTTACACAGTTGTGTAGAACTTGGTCTAGTAGTTGAGCGCGGTACTCTTCTTTTTCTTCGTCAGTCATGCCTTCTGGAAGTTTAAGAGTAGGGAACTCTTCCATCACGTTAACACCAGCGAAAGCTTGGCTAACCGTGATTAGAGCGTGGAACTGTTCGAAGTTGTCCAAAACATTTTGTGCGCTTGCTGGCAGGCTGTCCCAAGCTTCGCGTACTGCTTCTTCAGACACTTCATGAATAGAAGTAACCATAAAGTGCATCTCTTTTGGCACTTCATCAAATTCGATAACTTGGCGAAGTTCAGGAGAGATTGTGGTTAAATCGATTTCTTGTTGCTCTGTGTTTGTAGCGTCTGACATAGTATTTCTCTTTAAAAAGAAACAATGCTAAAAAGATCTGTAAAAAAGTCAATATAATATAGAGATTAGGGCATGATTTAAGCCCAAAAATGAGCTACTTTGAATATTCAACACTCGATAAAGGTGATGCGATGATAGAAAAGGGATCTTCGATGCGCATATTGCTGGTTGACGATGTTCAGCTAGACAGAATGCAACTTGCTATTCGACTAAAACAATTAGGTCATATTGTTGAAGCTGTCGGCAGCGGTAAAGAAGCCCTGAACGTTTATTCTGGTTTTGATCCAGAGCTCGTCTTGCTTGATATTAGTATGCCTGAAATGGATGGCTTCGAAGTAGCGAACGAGATCCGTGAACGATTCCCTGAATGGGTACCTATTATCTTTCTGAGCGGTCACGAAGAGCCTGAGATGATAGCTAAGGCCATTGATGCGGGTGGTGACGACTATTTGATCAAGCCGGTAAATAAAGTCGTACTCAATTCTAAACTGATTGCCATGCAGCGCATCGCCTACATGAGGCGTGAGCTGAAGCAAAGTACCGCCAAGTTAGAAGAGCTCAACATCCTCCTGCAACAGCAAGCCAATGAAGATGGCCTCACCAAATTGTACAACCGTCGATATATGGATACTAAGCTTGAAGAGAGCATTGCGTGGCACGGAAGACGTAATATATCCATGACGGTGATTCTACTCGATGTAGACTTCTTTAAGCCTTACAACGATAATTACGGGCACATTCAAGGAGATAAGTGCTTACAAGGCCTTGCTAATACCCTAAAGGTACTGTTTGTGAGAGCTGGAGAGTTTGTCGGCCGTTATGGCGGTGAAGAGTTTGTGCTTATCTTGAGTGATACCGACAGTGATGCTGCAGAACAGCAGGCGATTCGTATCAAAGAAGCGCTTTATGATATGAACTACGCACATGAGTATTCTACGATTTCAGACAGAGTGACAGCGTCACAAGGGGTGTTGTCGTTTGTGCCTAATGGCGATGAGTCTTTGGCCTCCATCTATGAGAAGGTCGACCAAGCGCTTTATCAAGCAAAACAAAGCGGTAGAAACACCTATATCCAGCGCAACATTTTAGAGCACACATGATAGCTGTTGAGCTCTTTTAGTAATTTGAATTTATAATCCTAGTAGCGTTTGAACTAGGAAGTGTTTTAAGTGATAAACGACATGCCACAATCAAAGTCATTTTCTATGGCTAATTCGCGTTGGACACTGATTGTCCCTGCGCTTTGTTTGATTACCTCTCCTACGGTTTCAGCCAACGTTTTGTCAGACGCATTTCGCAAGGAGCTAGAGCAGCGTTTTGCCACCAGTGTATTACTCAACGATACCGATGTTTTTACTTTTGGTATTAATAACTTCGATCCAAATGAAGTTTTTAGTTTAGACAATGAAGATATTGGCTCGAATGATTCGGTAAGTCGCCGTCAAAACATTACATCTCTCAGTCTTCCTTACACCTTTGAGCTGCCCAAATACATTGAAGGCAACCATCAAGAGATAACGTTGCGCTTATCAGCATTGCGTATCGAGAACGACGTTGAATATGCAGCGACGATAAAAAGCGATTATCAAAAAGAGTCTGTGGTTTCTGGTTACGTCGAGTTTGCTAATGTCTCTCAATTAAATGAGTACTGGAGCTTTCATTCAGGTATTGGTAATCATATCTCTTATTATCGCAACGACTTTGAATACCGCTCGTCACTACTTGAGCCTATTCAGGACCAATTGGATGGACTTTATTACAACACAGATGCGTGGGCATATATCATAGAGCCGAAAATTAAGCTGATTTTTGAAGATAAAAATCATTGGGGGAGATACAAACTGAGTACCAGTTGGCACTATTTTAATGGTGTTGGTTGGGGAGAAGCTAACAACGGTGATGTAGGGAACCCGGAAGGTTGGTATATCGCTAACGAAGCTAAGATCTTCTACGATCTCGTGCGTTGGGATAAAAACATTACATCGATGTATTCGAGCATTAGAAGAATTGATATCGGTGGGGACACCGTGGAGTCGATGGGGACGACCTCGTATTATGAGGGTAGTGTAGGTTGGTTGCTGAACCCCAACTTATTCAATGAATGGGTTGATAATGTAGGCATCGGTTTTACGATCAACTACGGGAGTAGCTTAAAAGGTGGTAGCCTCGTTCTGTTCTTCAACCAAGACTAGTTGCTTGCTGTTTAAAGCGAACTGCATTTAGCACCAAATATCTAATTAACCAAAGAATCATAGCCAAGCACGTATAGAGCTTGGCTTTTGTTTTTTTAGCTATGAATACAGAGTTTGTTTCGGCCCGTCTTTTTGGCTTTGTACAATGCTTGATCGGCAAGCTTCAATACTTCTTCAGGGTGCTTGGTGGTTGTACTGTCTGCCAATCCAATACTCACTGACACATTGACAATTTCAGATGCTTGACCATTTTTACCACGCTTTTTGATGCCTTCATCATGATCATCAGGTCGCTCTTTTGTGTTACGAATCGTCATATCGTAGTCGTGCACTTGTGAAACGAGCGATTGCAGGTGTTCTTTGACTTGCTCGGTATGTTTACCTTTGAAGATGATCGTGAATTCCTCTCCACCATAACGATAAGCTCGAGCGCCACCTGTCGTCTCTTTTAAGATGCTCGCCACTAATTTCAACACGTCATCGCCAATGTCGTGCCCGTACGTGTCATTGAACTTCTTAAAATGGTCGATATCGACCATCGCCATTGAATACTTGCGCCCTAGATGCTTCATATCGACTTCTAAGGCGTGACGCCCTGGAATGTTTGTCAGTTGGTCATTAAATGCCATATCGTGGCTAGCAGACATCACATAAACAATGATTAAAGTGCCTGACAAAGAAAACATCGTGCTCGATATGTACTGAACATCGAAAAAGATAAAGGTACTCGACGCCAGCAGGATCGCACTATACACAACCACATCGATTGAACGGTTGTAGACCAGAACTAAAATCGCTGTTAAACCCAATAAACACAGACTATATAAGACTAAAACGAAGGGCAGTTTAGAAAAGTCTGTGACGGTGAAGAGGATACCTTCGCTCCATGATTCAAAACCTCCGGCATGAAAATGAGAAACGATAAGTTGCGCCCACACCACAAATAACACCAATACCAGAGCATACAAGAACATCGACTTAGAATTTACGCCTGTATCAGGGAAGGCGTACACAAGTAGGCAGGTGACAGGCACTAATGCCGCGAGTAGAGAGAGCTCTAATAGTGTCGTTCCGGTATTTAATGGGGTTTGCAAACGAACTTGGATAACAAGATAGGCGACAAGCATGGTCACTGACACCATGGCCATGCGCCCTTGCCTGAATGTATGGCATAGCAATACCGCAACGCTTAATAGAATATACGGAAGGTTGCTAGCAAACCCTAAGTTTGAATCCGTCACCAGAATGACGTTGTTCATACCTGCAAGTAAAATTGCTAGAAGGAGTAAAGGGAAGCAAAATCGAAACATGCTCGACGTTACAAAAGAAGATGCCATTTATATGGTGAGCCTAACTATAATGATGATCTTATTAATTAATACTATACGTAGGATACGGTTAAACAAGCGATTGCCAAGCATTTTGCTTAAACGAGAGTGAAAACATAGTCATAGGTCGCTATTGGTGCAACCGCTTTTATATGTATTCAGGTTGCTATTAACCACAGAACGAACTACACAGTATATATGAGAAATTTATTAGTCGTTATAGATACTTAACAAAACCTATGTGGTTAATGCTTAAGGGGCATATTCGATTTTAAAACGGTTTAATATTTGTTTTAAAATTGACCGATATAATGCTTTAACAGCCAAAACCAACCAGGTTGGCATAACGTCTAAGACAAGGTTGAAGATTAGATCTTACATAGAGCTACAAACGGAGGTGTAGTATGCAAATTAGTGTGGATGTACATAACTATATGGAGACGCTGGTGGGCCATGTATTGTCTACCGAAGAATACGTGTCTAGTTATACAAACGAGCAGTTGGCTGATCTCGCATGTTTAGCATTAGGTCAGTTAAAACCTATCTATATTCGCTTTGATATCGATTTCCTTTCGGCCTTACCAGAAGATAAATTGGTTCTGTACAAAAGGAATAGTGAGATCGCGGTCAAAAATGCAGAAAGTATGATTATTGACGACAGACGACGCGATCGTAAGGACAATGTGCCCGTGATCTTCAGTCAACACAATTTTGATGATGACGTAGAATTGCAATGGTATGAAAAGCCATTGTTGAACCGTAAACAGTCATGATAGGTTAGTATCAGTAACGTCATTTAAGGAGTAAAAAACGTGGGATTCTTTTCTAGATTATTTGGTGGCAAAGAAAAAACCGAACAAAAAGTAGAGATTGAGCCAGTCGAATATAGAGGGTTCAATATCTATCAAGATGCCATTGCTGAATCTGGTCAATACCGTGTTGCCGGGCGTATCGAGAAAGAAATTGATGGTGAGATTAAAAGTCATCGTTTTATTCGTTCAGATGTTGTTTCAAACAAAGAAGACGCCAACGAATTGATGCTCAAGAAGTCGCAAATGTTCATCGACCAAATGGGCGATAGCATATTTAGCTAACCAATTAGGGTTAGATTTGATGCTAGTCATAATTTAGAGAGCTTTCAGTGTATATGCTGAAAGCTCTTTTTAGTTTTAGGGACAAAGAGCAGCTAGTCGGTTGTTATTAAAAGGATTATTGGCAAGTGGTTTGACCTCTTTATTCGAGAGGGGCATCATTTATCTAAATTAAGTGCTCAAATTCCATCCAAATCGTTATAAGTAATAACTTTTCCTGTTCTTTGAACAAAACGCTTGAAGTATTAGTTGTCGTTAGATACAAACGAATAAGTCATTGTACCAATTGTTAAAGTATCGCTATGCAAATTGGTGTAGCCAAGTGCGCTTACGATCTCTTTAATTTGCCTTTGGTAAGAATAATAATCACAAATTGATACACAAGGAGTCTAATTTGTTGATAGGTGTACCAAGAGAAACGCTCGCTGGTGAAACGCGAGTCGCTGCATCGCCGAAATCGGTCGAACAGCTTCTAAAGTTAGGATTTGAAGTTTGTGTTGAATCACAAGCAGGTGCGCTAGCAAGTTTTGAAGATTCAGCTTACGAACAAGCTGGTGCAAAAGTTGTAAGCGCAGATGAAGCTTGGAAATCCGATATTATCTTTAAAGTTAACGCTCCAATCGTTGATGATACTAAGAATGAAATCGACCTACTTAAAGATGGCGCAACATTGGTCAGCTTTATTTGGCCGGCTCAAAACCCGGAATTAATGGAGCAGCTGTCGAGCCGTAACATTAATGTGATGGCAATGGACTCTGTGCCTCGTATTTCAAGAGCTCAAGCGCTCGATGCACTAAGTTCTATGGCCAATATCGCGGGTTATCGTGCTGTTGTTGAAGCGGCGCATGAATTTGGTCGATTCTTCACGGGTCAAATTACAGCGGCAGGTAAAGTTCCACCAGCGAAAGTACTGGTTGCTGGTGCGGGTGTTGCTGGCTTGGCGGCAATTGGTGCAGCTGGTAGTTTAGGTGCCATTGTTCGTTCATTCGATGTTCGTCCTGAAGTTAAAGAGCAAGTGGAGTCGATGGGCGCTGAGTTCTTGGAAGTGGATTTTCAGGAAGATACAGGCGCTGGTGATGGCTACGCAAAAGAGATGTCTGACGCGTTCAACAAGAAAGCGGAAGAGCTTTACGCGGCTCAAGCAAAAGACGTTGATATCATTATTACTACAGCACTAATTCCGGGTCGTCCTGCGCCTAAACTTATCACCAAAGAGATGGTCGATAGCATGAGCCCAGGTAGCGTAATTGTGGACCTTGCGGCAGCAAATGGTGGTAACTGTGAATACACGGTTGCGGATCAAGTGATCACAACAGCGAATGGTGTGAAGGTTGTCGGTTACACCGATATGGTTGGTCGTCTACCTACTCAGTCTTCCCAACTGTACGCGACTAACCTAGTGAACTTACTGAAACTACTTTGCAAAGAGAAAGACGGTAACATCAATATCGACTTTGAAGATGTTGTACTTCGTGGTGTCACAGTCGTTAAAGAGGGCGAAGTCACTTGGCCAGCTCCACCAATTCAAGTTTCTGCTCAACCTCAACAGGCTAAGCCAAAAGCAACGAAACCTGAGCCAAAAGTTGAAGAGCCTACTTCTCCAGTTAAAAAAGCGGCAGGTATGGCAATCGCGGTTGGTGCATTCGCTTGGATAGCTTCGGTGGCTCCTGCTGCGTTCTTATCTCACTTTACCGTTTTTGTTCTCGCTTGTGTGGTGGGTTATTACGTAGTTTGGAATGTTAGCCATTCTCTTCATACGCCTTTGATGTCTGTAACGAACGCGATTTCAGGGATCATTGTGGTGGGTGCGCTATTACAGATTGGACAGGGAAGCGGCGTCGTGACTTTCCTATCGTTTATTGCCGTTTTAATTGCAAGTATCAATATCTTTGGTGGCTTTACCGTGACCAAACGTATGCTTGAAATGTTCCGTAAAGACTAAGGAGTAACAGATGTCTGAAGGATTAGTACAAGCAGCTTATATTGTTGCTGCTGTATTCTTTATTATGAGCTTGGCTGGATTATCGAAGCAGGAATCTGCACGTGCAGGTAACTATTACGGTATCACGGGTATGGCAATCGCGTTGATCGCGACGATCTTTGGCCCTCACTCTGCAGGTATTGTGTGGATCATCATTGCAATGGTGATCGGTGGTGGTATTGGTATCCACTACGCAAGAAAAGTAGAAATGACTGAAATGCCAGAGCTGGTGGCAATTCTGCACAGCTTCGTAGGTATGGCAGCGGTACTTGTGGGTTACAACAGCTACATCGATCCACCGGCGGCTGTGTCACTTAACCCTGCTGATATTCATGCAGAGCACGTTATCCACCTAGTGGAAGTGTTCCTTGGCGTATTTATCGGTGCTGTGACGTTCACAGGTTCGATTGTTGCGTTTGGTAAGCTTCGCGGCGTTATCTCTTCGTCTGCACTGAACATTCCTCACAAGCACAAATGGAACCTAGCGGCTATCGTGGTTTCAACACTACTTATGATCATGTTCGTTAAAGCAGATGGCAGCATGTTCGCACTGATGGTGATGACACTTATCGCGTTCGCATTCGGTTACCACTTAGTGGCGTCGATCGGCGGTGCAGATATGCCAGTGGTTGTTTCTATGTTGAACTCGTACTCTGGTTGGGCTGCTGCGGCGGCAGGTTTCATGCTTGCAAACGACCTGCTTATCGTAACTGGTGCACTGGTTGGTTCGTCGGGTGCGATTCTGTCTTACATCATGTGTAAAGCAATGAACCGCTCGTTCATTAGTGTTATTGCTGGTGGTTTCGGTCAGGAAGTACAAGTGTCTGAAGGCGATGAAGATCAAGGTGAACACCGTGAAACTTCAGCGGAAGACGTGGCTGACATGCTTAAGAACTCTAAGTCAGTAATCATCACTCCTGGATACGGCATGGCAGTAGCTCAAGCTCAGTACCCAGTGCATGAAATTACTGAAAAGTTGCGTGCACAAGGCGTAAACGTTCGCTTTGGTATCCACCCAGTAGCCGGTAGGTTACCGGGTCACATGAATGTACTGCTTGCTGAAGCAAAAGTCCCTTACGATATCGTTCTTGAAATGGACGAGATCAATGATGACTTTGACGAGACAGATACTGTATTGGTTATTGGTGCGAATGACACCGTAAACCCAGCAGCTCTGGAAGATCCAAACAGCCCAATCGCTGGCATGCCAGTGCTTGAAGTTTGGAACGCTCAAAACGTTATCGTGTTCAAGCGTTCTATGAACACGGGTTACGCAGGCGTACAAAACCCATTGTTCTTTAAAGACAATACACAGATGCTGTTTGGCGATGCTAAACAAAGCTGTCTAGGTATTCTAGAGCACCTATAGAGGTCGGTTCTAGAAACAAAAGTAAGGAGCTCAATTGAGCTCCTTTTTTGTGCCCACAGAGTGGGGGAAATAGTGCGAATGCGAGAGAATATGAGCGCACTAATTGCTTCCCATAGCGACGATGAAATGGCTTAGCTCTAATGCGTTAGACTAGTACATCCGCTCGCTTTGAGCGCAATCAAGTCAATTTAATGACAGTTAGTCGTCATTCTTGCTGTTTTTCATGCGGTTAAAATTTATCTTTGAAAGCGAATGGTATATATTTGTTTGATCTATATGAATTTGCGCTGG
This sequence comes from Vibrio sp. T3Y01, assembly GCF_013114525.1. NCBI lineage: Bacteria > Pseudomonadati > Pseudomonadota > Gammaproteobacteria > Vibrionales > Vibrionaceae > Vibrio > Vibrio sp. T3Y01. The sequence continues at coordinate 68,829 of NZ_VTXJ01000027.1, forward strand.
TTTGTGATCATCAAAAGAACATTTACTCTTCTTATCGCTACGTTATCAGTATCAGTAAACGCGTTTGCTGATTCTTTGCCTGAGCGTATCGATAATTTCACCAAACTATTTGATCATGAAACGGCAATCGAATCTTATGATATTCGATTGCTTCAGGCTGATTATCCGACGCGTTTGATCACGCCTTCTTCAATGCTGCCGCAAACAGCAGAGTACCCATTAAAAGATATTCAACGCTTATACCAGTTATCAAAAACCTGTAGCGGTAAGTTGCCGTTAAGCCCATTAATAACGGAGCCTTTGGTGTTTACACGTGCGATGTGTAAAGGGACCAAGCTATCTGATCGTTGGTTTAGCCGTAGCGGTCTGATTCACCCAGGTGGTGGCTCTTATGCAGCACGTTACGTTGAGAAATACCCAGAAAAGTTCGATGCGCTAAAACGCTTTATGCACATCCAAGAGCGTCCAAATACTGAACACGATGAACTGCTATCTCGTTTGCAGCAGATGGACAATGAAGCCATTACCGCGCTTCTGGCTGGTGCAAGCATGTTTGTTGAACTTGATGAAATGTGGGTCAAACGGGGCGACAGATATTACCTATACAAAGAGTCTGACTGGCATGAAAACGCGACGTTAGCAGGGCTGTCGTTCAGCTTATCTTCAGAAGGTAAGAGCTGTTTCGTCCAACGTGGTAATGTGTGTTGGGAAATTGAAGATCACTCTGAACTGCTTCAGGTCGCAATGTTCATCTTGGTGATTGCCAACATCATGCTTGTGCTAGGTTGGGCGATATACCGTTGGAACAGTAAGAAACAGGAATTGAAGAGTCGTATGTTGGTTCTTCAGATCTTAACGCACGAACTGAGAACACCGATTGCGAGCTTATCATTGACCGTTGAAGGCTTCAGACGTGAGTTCGAACACTTACCTGAATCGGTATATGATGAGTTCCGTCGACTGTGTGAAGACACGCGTCGTTTAAGGCAGCTAGCAGAAGCAAGTAAAGACTACCTACAGTCGGACAACCAACCACTCGCGACTGAGTGGGTGCCAAGTGTCCAAGAGTGGTTAGAGTACAAAGTTGAAGAAGATTTTGCGCCGGGAATTGAACTGCGCATCAACCAAGATATCGCTGCAAAAGTGAACGTATATTGGTTAGGAACCTGTATCGATAACCTGATCAGGAACGCTGTTAAATACGGTGTCGCACCAGTGATACTAGAACTGAATACTTCTGACAAGAAGCTGACATTCAAAGTTATAGATAATGGAGACTTGTCCCGCAAAGACTGGGGGCAACTAAGAAAGCCATTCGTTAGTAAGAGTGGACTTGGTTTAGGTCTGACGATAGTAGAATCTATGGTCGGAAAAATGGGCGGTCACATGACGCTAATCGGCCCCCCGACAACATTTATTTTGGAGATACCTTGTGAAACAGACATTGCTTCTCGTTGAAGATGATAAAAATTTAGCTGATGGCCTATTAGTTAGCCTTGAGCAAGCTGGGTATGAATGTTTACATGCTGAACTGATCTCTGAAGTTGAAGGCTATTGGGAACAAGCGGATCTAGTTATTCTAGACCGTCAACTTCCTGATGGTGACTCAGTAGACTCACTTCCAAGCTGGAAGAAAAAGAAAGATATTCCTGTAATCTTGCTGACTGCACTGGTTACGGTAAAAGACAAAGTAGCGGGCCTAGATTCAGGCGCTAACGACTACCTAACGAAGCCATTCGCAGAAGCAGAGTTGTTTGCTCGTATCCGTGCTCAACTTCGCCTACCAGATGCTGAAGAGCAAGACGCGTCAAAAGTTATCGCTCAAAACCTTGTTATCGACAAGGCAACACGTGAAGTGTTTTTCAATGAGCAAGAAGTCACGTTAACACGTACTGAGTTTGATCTTCTGCTGTTCTTGGCAAGCAATCTTGGCCGTGTATTTACACGCGACGAACTGCTTGACCACGTTTGGGGTTACAACCACTTCCCAACAACACGTACAGTAGACACGCACGTTCTTCAGTTAAGACAGAAACTGCCAGGTCTAGAGATCGAAACGCTACGTGGCGTTGGCTACAAGATGAAAGCGTAATGAAAAAAGCCTTACTTCCACTATTAATATTGACGAGCGTGGTTAACACCGCGTACGCCACAGATTGGTTTAAGAGCAGCGATGCTCTCACTCAAGTGCATAAACATTTGTTGGATAATGATCTACCGCAGATGTTTGATTCTCTAGTGGAAGTTTGGCAAATCAATGTTTCTCAATCTCGAGAAGAGCACCTCAATGAACTGTTCGACCAAGCGTTGAATAAAGATTGTGGTAAAACCCTCACTAAGAAAACGCTACCGGACTGGATTAGCTCGGTTGTTGTTAAGAGACACATCATCCAAAGCCCAGGTCGAGACACATTTCGGGTTTCAATTGATGTCGAATCTGAACAAGAAATCCAAAACATCACCTTCGAAAAGTGGGTAGATAAAGTCGTTTCTTCCGATAGCGAGTTTACGAAAGAAAGCGAAGTGGTTAACAACGCCTCGGTCAGTTTGTACCGCAAGCGCTATAACTTAGCGTCACAGCTCGATTCTGGCTTGTATCGCCTGAACGTGAAGGGCGAAGGGGGTAACTCTTGGAGCACATGGATCATTTTGGGTGAAGTTGCCATGCGTCAGCAAGTACGCTGGGCATCAAAAGATACGTGGCGAATAGATAAGAAAGACCTGCTTAACCCATACTGTCCGCTTCCTAAGCTAGAAATCGGTTTGTACGATTATGTCGACGAGCACTATGAACAAGTGTGGGGTAAGAGCTATGAATCGGATTACCCGATGAATCTGACAGGCGAAGATCTGCCCAATGACCGTTATGTTCTGGCGGTTTCTATGGTGCATTCGCGTTGGCAAGGTGACATAGCGATAGAACAAGCACAAACTATCAGTAAAACTTATGATATTTCTAGCGAAGAAGAGTTAAAGTAATTTAAAATTGTGCCGTTAACTATGTAAGGGATCTAACAAAGATAAACGGCATGAAAAAAACTACTAAACTACTCGCAGCGTCAATTGCATTCGCCAGTCTTCCTATTTCAGCAGCAAACTACGCCATTGAAGCGCGTGGTGATGCAATGGGTGGTGTTGGTGTTGTTTCTGCAAACTTCCTAACCGCTCCATTCTATAACCCAGCATTGGTTGCCATTTACCGTCGCAATGATGATATGGGTATGATTACGCCTAGCTTTGGTGGTAATTATAATGATCCTAACGATATGAAATCGAATATCGATAGTGTCATTGACGCTTCAAATACTGCAGACTTAGATGCCGCTCTTAACAAACTTGATGGTAACCAGGCGAACGTAGAGCTTGGTGGTGTTGTGGCGTTCGCGCTACCTAACCAATTTGTTGCTGCAAACCTATTTGCTAAAGCCTACACAGAATCTTTTGCGACACCTGATGTTTACACAACGGGTTCCGATACGGACAAAGTTGAGTTGTCTACCGTTGAAGCGGTTTCAATTGGTGTAGCTGAAGTTGGCCTTTCTCTTGCTAAATACCAAACCTTTATGGGCCAACACATCTCTTTTGGTATTACTCCTAAGATTCAACGCATCTACACATACAACTACATTGCATCGGTTAATGATTACGATCTCTCTGACGTAAGAGAAAACAGCAATGGTGAAACTGCATTTAACATGGATGCAGGTGCGCTTTGGTTCTTCGGACCGTTCCGAGTAGGTGTTGCTGCGACCAACTTGTTCTCAAGAGATATTGAGACGAAAGATACAACCCGAACGTTAACTAGCAGCACAAGTGGTGCCACTCACCAAGTTGGTGGTAAATACGCTTATCAGCTTGAGCCAGTTTATACCGTTGGTGCTGGTATCGTGTCTGACTACTTCTCGTTAAGTGTCGATTACGATTTGAATGAAACTGAAAAGTTTACTTCGTTTGAAGACAATGAGCAGATGATTCGTGTCGGTACTGAAGTTGACCTATTGCGTCAAATACAGCTAAGGGCAGGGTACTACAAGAACCTCGCTTACTCTGATTCAGAAGGGACCATCACAGCGGGTATCGGTTTGTCGCCTCTTAATTTGTTTCAGTTAGATCTAAGTGCTAACTACACAAACGAAAATGCAATGGGTGCATCTATCAATTTCCTTGCTAGTTACTAACAGTCCTTATATAGTTCTGCTCCTAAACAAAGGAGCAGAGCATGCTAAACGACTTACCAACCCTTTCTCACGAAGAGCAACAGAAAGCTGTTGAGCGAATTCAAGAAATGATGACCCAAGGTGTCAGCACAGCACAAGCTATCAAAATCGTTGCTGAGCAAATTCGTGAAGAAATGAGTAATAAAGAAGAGTAGGGCATTGGCCCTTCTTTTTTACCCATCTAATGCACTATAACTAAATATATTACCCTCTAGTATATTCTCTCGTTCATACCAACACTTTATTCGTCCTCAGTTTTGACCTATCCAAAACGCTTAAGTTAAGTTTATTCAGTAAGTTACATCAGAGTAATCAACTTTAAGGGCTTTTTTGGGTTCCTAACTGTAATTAAATTACAACAGGATCTGAAAGTTAAACAACTGGCACTTTTGGTGTCAGCATTTATGTCACTAGGCGTAAGTTGTTCAATATTCGAGCTTTTTCAACGATCGTGACGCTGTGACTTCAATTAGCGAATAGATTAGGGTAAGCCTAATGAGTAAGGTTTTGTGGTTTGAGTGTGGGAGTGTTCGTTACAAGCACCGATATTAAGATACCCAGCGACAGATCTGTCCATCTATCGCTGTTTAGGCTTAAATACGCATACTTCAAGTGCAGCAGAACGCATTAGCTGAGGGGGATTTAGTGCGGAAAATACAAGGTTTGTGTTGAGGTGGATAGTGATTTATTTAAGTGTGTGGCTTGAACTTAAAACAAGTTGATTCACAGCCACTAGAGTGAGCAGGTAGATTCGAAGACTTGCCATGCAAAAGCGGCGAGCATTAAGGGACTTAGCTGGCTGGGCGCAATCTTACAGGTACTTAGAGACGCGCAGGTGAAAAACGAAGAGGTGGAATCAAAACGTCACGACTTGGTTTCGTCCGTTATTCTTTGCTTCATACAGCGCTTTGTCTGCACGTTTAATTGCAGAACGTATCGACTCATTCTGCTTAAGCTGTGTGATACCAGTAGAAGCTGTGACAGTCAGCGCGTTCGGCCATACCTTTGTGTCCATTGCAAGGTACAAGTTATCGATTGATTCGTGACACTGTAGCGTTGTTTGTTCTAGGCAAACGAGTAGAAACTCCTCACCACCCCAGCGATAAAGCAAATAATGCTCGCCAAGTGTTTCATTTGCGGTAGTAACAAATTGGATGAGAACCTTATCACCAACTTCATGGCCATGCTGGTCGTTAATCTGCTTGAAATGGTCTAAGTCAAACAACGCGACGTGAATCATTTTTCCTTGTTGTGCTAACCATTCGAAATCATAGAAGGTATCTAGCGCTTCGGTTCTGTTTCTGCAGCCAGTCAACGGATCTGTTGTGGCCTTTACCTTTAACTCTTCAATCTCTTGGGTTAGATGGCGTTGTTGCTGTGCTAAGCGCCTTTTGTTTCGTCGAGCGATATGTAGAGCACAGCAGACATAGTAGACGGCATATATTACCCATAGCCCAACTAAGAGTTCACCGAGTAAAGCCTTGCTGATGATTTTACCGTGGAAGACAATACTAGAGATCTTAATTGAGTGATGCCCTTCGAGCGTGCTAGCACCAAGACCGAGTTCAACAGAAACTGCGTTCGTGATGTCTACCGCGCTATCAGAAACAGGGCGTTTATAATGATCAATCCACCAGAATGGGACATTGAAGTAGTCCAAGTCGATGTGGCTTGCATCGGGTAGCGAAAAGTCTAAGCGATTGAACTTATTCGACATTGCATCGCCCTTAACACTGTAACCCTTGTCGTAGTTGCGAATGTAAAAGCGAAACCTAGGGTTCTCTTGTCCTTCGTATTCCATGTTTATGGATACCGAATCATACGTGGAGAGATCTAACCCTTTGCCTTCTGTAGATAGCACGAATTCAACTTCACAGAATGGCTTGCTGTAGGTTCTCTTAAAGTCACACTGTAACTCAATTCCATCTTTTGAACTGTGTAATGAGCCAATTGTGTCGCCATTATGAATGCTATCTGTGTTAACCCGTGTAGGGTATTTGTCTGCTTCAATGACATAGCTCTTGTTCATAATCTTATCAAAAGAGAGTAGCGACAATAGGGTGATTGCTAGGCAAAAAATTGAGAGAAATATGTTGAGTTTGCGGAATGCTTTGTCGCTCATGATGTTAATCCGTACACGTGATTCGAACCTAATACGCAATGCCTTAGAGTTGGCGTAATCGAAGATTAGAGTATTAGCATTGCTGGAATTGCTACCTCTAAAACTGTTCTAGAAGTGACGGTTATACAGGAAACTGCGCCATTAGACCAAGATGAAGTTTAAAAATTGAACGCAGAGCATTGATTTTGAATGTAATTTAGTCAGTAAGTACCGTTTTTACGGGTAGATAAATTTAACTGTATAAATATGCAGTTAAATTTTAAGTGGATTTGTTTGTCGTGATTAGAGCGAATCTACGTCCTTTATGAGCTCGCCAAGTGGCGGGCCATCAACAAACTGTTCATTAGTTTTAATTCAACAATGTTGCACTGTCACTTTTAAGGTGTGTAACTTTAGTGAGTAAGTAGAACGTATGAAGATAACCACTAAACAAACACCTGAATTGTTGGCGCTTATACATAATCGGAGCCCGATTTTTGTAGATTTGAGCGCTGGTCACGTTGAACATAGAGCTAATAGCTAGTGATAAACGAGATTTGGTAATGGCTAGGTTTAAGATCTTAAGTCTACACAGGTTCATAGGCACGGGTAGTAAGAAGCACAGTTTGCCAAAGAGTGTGCTCAAACCTGTAGACTCAAATGTGCTCGTAGATAGCTTTTGTATAGGCGTCTCCGCTGTTAAAGCTTGAAACAACCAAGCGCAGGAAGCATTGCATCACAATGGATAAAATTAAGTACGTAGATTTTGTTATGTGGTTGAAGCATTCGCGTATGTGAAATCTGAAAGCACGACAGCAGGATAACTTACAAAGTTTACACACAGGAATCTTCTGCCATTGTTGTAAGTTAGGAGGAATTGAACGTTTTAAAAATTCAGTGGTTAACATCAGATGAGAATTTCTTTTTCGTGAACAAAGCAATGCAATGGTTCTAACATTAGAAATTGGGTTAAAGGCGACTCGAACAGATGCGCTGGGTTTAGAGCCTATAAGGTTGTTTTACTGGCGTAATGAAAATGGCGTGAATTATATGGAGCTAACGTGTATCCAAATTCAAAAGTGCTTAAACGAATGAAATTAAGCAGCGCGTATGTAAAATCTGCCAGGAATAGGCTAATAAGTCTCCCAGATTTTAACGTACATCACTGCGTATTATGGTTATGAATTATGTTGAGAGGTTTGCTGAAAGCCTAAATGAAATCAAACGTGGGCGAGGGATATGCTCAATTAGAAAGGTCAGCTTGCTGGCC